>CAYVBI010000281.1:0-2454 GCA_964448985.1 uncultured Dehalococcoidales bacterium | reverse complement strand
AAGTCCCGTTTGCAGCGGATACTCCAGCCAAATTTAAGGTTACTTCGGTTGAACTAGTGCCATCAGTGGCAGATGCCGTTCCTGGTGTTATAGTCGGAGCACCGGCTCCAGTATCATCAGCTGTAGCAACATCTCCGGCTGCGCCCAAATCCACAGCATCCCTCCAAACATGGTAATCTGTTGCCCCGGTAGATTTAGTCCATGTTATTACAACTTTGGTGGTATCTGTTCCGTCTGTTGCGGACACGCCTGTAGGGGATGCTGGCTTCGTTAATATCGTAACTACTGATCCGTAAGTAGTATTTCCTGACTGGATTGCATATGCCCTCAAGTAATAAGTAGTGCCTGTGCTTAATGCTGTTAAAGATTCCGTGAAAGCAGCTACTCCAAAACTTCCTGCTTCATCAACTTTACTATCTGCTGTTGTCGGAGGGTTATTTACTGATGAGTAGCAAATACCTCTATTGGAACAATTTGCTCCACCATTTAGATTTGTAATGCTGCCATTACCTGTTGCGGTTGTTGCTTCAACAGATGTTCCAGCCTGTGTAGTGACTGTAGCTCCTGGTACCTCAATAGTAAAAGTTGGGCTTGCTACTAATGCTGCTGTAGTAACTAATGCTGTAGTAGGTACTGTAACTGTAATAGTTTCATTTGCTGTTATAGCATAGGTAGCCAAAGCAGACATCGTAACCGTTACAACAGTATCGCTTGTCCTCACTACATCTGCAACGTAAGTTCCAGCATTTGCCTTGTAGACCGCATCCCATCCACCTGCTTCACTTTGTGCGGAGTCCATTCCCGTGATAATATCATCCCGTATTGCATCAAACGTCCCACCTGCTGCTACCCATGTAGAGTTAGTAAGTGTTAGGATTATGGTTTTCCCGCCAGATACTATATTTGATTCTACTGCTGTAGTAACTGTCCCAGTTAAAGCACAGGAAGAAGGGATAGTCTCTGCCCCAAAACTACCCCATGTTGGTTCATTGGCTGTATATTTGCCTATGAATACCCAATCAACGTAGACTGCCTGTTCTTGTCCGTAATAGTCAGGATACAAACTGACTGTTGGCACTCTGGTAGAATGTGTGGCAACTACCCCACCATCATTTATTTTATATATAACATTAGTAGTGGAATTTCTAAGTACCTCAAAACGTGCGTAAACATTATCTGTTGGGACATCACCAAGATTAGTAGTCTGTTGCGTTCCTGCATTATCAGCGGATATTGCGACATTCTGATTTGCGGTTAGTGCGACATAATAACCTACCCAAACTAGTGCAGCATCTTTGACACCGAAAAAGGCATACGCATCATTATTAGCATACTTAGTTAACGTTCTAAATCGAGTATTGGTGCCATAAGTTGTTTTCCCTGATATACGGCTTGCCCCACTTGCTATTGTGCATATTGACCCTGAGTTACTTGCTGTGCCGCTAACAGTCCATAAATCAGTAAGTGTTCCATCAAAGTGGTCGAAGAATGAAAAGGTATTTGCCCCACTACTTCCTGCACTTGCTCCTGCATTACCATAGTACATATAGATGGTGGTATCTGCTGCATCATCAAGTAATATTGTTTCTATCCAAACAGTAGCTAAATAAGATGTTCCTGATGCACCTGATGATTCAATCCAGTAATCCAGGAGGGTTGTGCCATCAGACTTAGTAAAGCGCAGGTCATCAAAATCATCTTGACAATGAGCAGCACAATCTACTTCTTCTCCTGTTGCGCCAGAGCTTTTCCCTACTAAGAGTTTCATCTGGTACGCAACATCCGCACCCAAGTCATCTGTTTGGTCAATAACAATAGCCTTTCTGTACGCCCAACTTGCTGAATACCACGGATCAAGCAACCATAATTTACCCTGATCCTTAGCCTGTTGAAGAGTTAAAGAAGAAGGTTTAATACCTATATTATATTTTCCTGATACTGTATTTATTCCACCAAAGGGTATATCTATCCATACCCTTGTCTTTTGCACTTCATTTCTAACTACTGATTTATACTGAACAACATTCCATTTGTTGGCTCCGGCATAAGACAATATTGATGTAGCTGGCTGCGCTTTGGCATTATAGCCAGTCACAGTATCAGTATAAGATTGTATTTCAGTTCCATTATATTTATAGGTATAAATTCCTGCGCCAGTATCATAGGTATCATAGGCCAACTTCTTGGTTAGCTGAACTGCCTTGCCCGTAAGATTGTCTGCGGTGCCTTCATAAACTATTTCGGCATACTTGGAATTTAGGAATAAGTCTGTGTCAGCAATAGCCGGTTTAATTGTACTTTTTATTGAAACCACTTTGGAAGGCTTGAATTCTGCTGTCTTAATTACTGCAACTTCTCTCGTTTTGGATACCTGATATGTCTCATAATTTTGCGGATTAATTGCCTTGACATTATCCAATCCATTGAAACCATAAACTACATCAACAGGCCCCT
>CAYVBI010000280.1:0-2467 GCA_964448985.1 uncultured Dehalococcoidales bacterium | reverse complement strand
TCATTTTCCAGTACTGCGCGGATGAATCGAATATCCGCCTGGCCACCTGAGCATCTGCCGGGGCCTTTGCGGCAAAAGACCGATAATCGTTTAATAGAATAACGTAGCCCGCGGCCGGCCTCCACGACATGTCTGTCAAGCAGTCGCCGAACGCGTCCCAGTTCATGCCGAAATACGCAGGGAATCCGAGTCCCCGGGCCGCTTTCTTGAGGAATGCCGTTTTACCCGTAACACCTTTTAAATCCACCTGCATAAACTCCAGCCCACGGGCTTTTGCGACGTTTTGGATATGTGCTGTAGCACTTCGAGTCACCTCGTAAATGCCCGAATTCAGATATGAACCGAATACGGCTGCCCAGTCTTCCACGCGTTACTCCTGTATCAGCTTAAATGACCTGTAGTGATCGTCCGTATAGTAATACTCGCCGTTGCTTCCGGCAACTATACGCCGCGCCCCACGATCAGGTGAGCCCGGCGTGATGACCGTGTACTCGTGGTAATATCCGCCCGGTTTAGCGGGCAAAAGCCCCTCGTAGTTGCTGAACACCGTACCGTCCTTGGAATAGGGGAAAGGTCCCCCTTTCTTTATCAGTCCCAGCGTGGTCCTGCCCTCCGCAGGCAGGTCACCGACGTTTATTACATTTGCACCGGTGGGTACATCTGCCTGGTTTCCTGTCCCGGCTGAAGCGTCCTGCTGGGTAACGGGTACCGCCGGCGTGCAACCAATAAAATAGCCAGTGCCGCTTGCCAGACTGAAGAGCAGGTATACTGCGACAAGGATGGCAAGGTAAACGACGACCTGTTTCCAGGAAGTTTGTTTGATCCCCACCTGGAAAGTATATTACAGATTTACAGAATTCTTAAAGCGTATCTGAGATCTTCAACACTTGCTGCTGACTTGCACAATCTGCCTGTATAAGACTTGAATATCTGCGCCGAGTGGCTGATTATTATCCGCGGTTCAGTAAACTATCGCTGAAGTGCCGTAGTTTATTTAGGGTCCGCTCATTTTGTTTAACATAGTCCTCAGAATCCTCACTCAGTCTCCATATACTATAAACCAGGGCGGGGATCACGAGGAAGATCCCAACAAAGTGCAGAAGGAACTTATCGTTGACAAGGCAGTCATGGATGAACAGGACCAGCAGTACGAGCAATCCCAAGGCCAAATACCCGTTACCGAGCAATTTGAATAATTTCATGCTGTCCTCCTCACAATTGAATGTCTGACCATCAACCTGGCAGCACTATATACTAATCCAGTATACTCCAGGGATTTTTTTCTTTTCAAATGCCGTGAATAACAAATGTGCGGCTCATTGTCGGGCTAAAAAGAATCGACCAGCTCAGAACGCCAAACCGCTATATAAAATGATATCATGGTGGACAGGAGCGATGATATGGTAAGAACGTCGGACAGATTTCCCGGCGTGGAATGGGTCGGGGATACGGGCGCTTTCATAAAGATAGACGAAAAGAGATGTACGGGCTGTGGAAACTGCATAAAAGTGTGCCTGGGCGGCTGTTTTGAGATGGAGAAGAAGCTGGCCAGGATAAAAAGCCTGGCTGAATGCATGGAATGTGGCTCATGCTGGTATGTCTGCGAGGAAAGCGCGATAGATTTTTCCTGGCCTCGGGGCGGCACCGGGTACAGAAGCGATTGGGGATAGGATGATGCAAAAGGAATACGATGTCGTCGTTATCGGGGCAGGATTCGGAGGTCCCGTGGCAGCTAAAAAGTGTGCTGACGCCGGCCTGAAGACGCTGATGCTGGAGAGGTCGGAAAATCCCGGGGAAAAGGTTATCTCGGGGCTCACCATCCCGGTCTACGGCTTTTTATTCGGCCCTGCCTTTATACGGGACGGTAATCCTCCCATAGAGAGGCCGGTAGACGGGATCAGAAATTACGTTATTTATGACATAAAAACCGGGGATATTGAGATTGTTGAACTGAGGATACCCGGGCCGCTTTCTCCCATAATTGCCTTTGGTTACAACGCGTACTGCAAGCCTTTCTGCGCCTGGGAGGCGGAACAGGCCGTCAGATCCGGGGCAGAGTTAAGAACATGCACTACCGCCACAGATGTTATTAGAGAGGACGGGCGCATCAAAGGTGTCGTAACAGAAGGAGGGGAGAAGATAAGGTCGAGGATTGTGATAAATTGCGAGGGATCGCAGGGTATACTGGCGATAAAGGCCGGGATAAGGGATAAATATCCACCCTGTGTGATTTCCCTGGCAGATACTTATGACTACGAGTGTCCGAAGGAGGTTATCGACAGGGTTTTCGGGCATACCCTGCGGTTCTGCTGGAGTTTCGACGAGCAGAAAATCGCTCCCCCCCTGGGGCATGGCAACGGGCTGATGAGCTGGCCGTATAAAAACAGCATACATTGGATGCAGGACCAATGCCTGGCACTGGATGACGGCAAAGTGCCAAACCTCCGAAGGTTGTTTGATGAATATC
>CAYVBI010000279.1:0-2471 GCA_964448985.1 uncultured Dehalococcoidales bacterium | reverse complement strand
TGGTAATGACAACCTAAAAATGACCCACTGTGATCACCTAAAAATGACCCACCCCTGTTTTAGTTAAAAAAATATATACCCTTCATTCCTTGTCCCTTTTTGCCGGAGATTTCTTCTTCAGGCTCTCCTTCAGTCTGTAGCTGTCCCAATCACACATAACGATGTGGGCCTTATGGGTCAGCCGGTCGAGAAGAGCCGCCGTTAAGGTCGGGTCCCCAAACAGCTGCGTCCAGTCGGCAAAGCCGAGATTGGTCGTTATGATCACGGAGGCCCTTTCGTACCTTTCCGCCAGAAGCTGGAAGAGAAGCTGCGATCCCTCCCGGGAGAAAGGGACATAACCAAGCTCGTCGAGGATAAGAAGACAGAACCGCGACATCTTCTGGATTATCCTGCCGACGGCGCGTTCACTGCGGGCCTCGATGAGTTCGTTGACGAGACCTGCCCCGGTCACGAACCGGGTGCGGACCCCCTGGCGGCACGCCTCGAGCCCTAAGGCAGTCGCGAGATGGCTTTTCCCGGTGCCTGTCTTCCCTACGAAGATGATATTCCTTTTTTCCTTAATGTAAGTTCCTTCTGCCATCTCCCGTATCAATCTTTTGTCGAGGCCTTCGGCTTCGTCAAAATTGAAGTTTTCCATGGTCTTTATGATCGGGAACCGTGCGTCCCTGATCCGCCTTTTCAGCCGGTTATCGGCACGGGCCTCGAGCTCGGATTCTATGAGCGACAATAAAAAGTCCTCGTAATCCGAACCCGCGTTTCGGGCTTCGCGTGCACGTGCGGCATAGGCCTTAAGGATGGCGGTGAGCTTGAGCTGTTTGAGGTATTCCGCGAGAAGTGCTTCGGTCGCCGGCCTCATCGGACCACCCCCAACTGCGCATAATCGGCCACGTCGGGTATGATTGTTGCGGGCCAGCCTTGAAGGGGAGCGAAGTTCTCTTCCGGGCCCGAATAGACGAGCATGTGGCGTATCCCCTCGCTGTTGGATATAGACTTCTCAAGGGCCAGTTCCACCACGGCCTCGATCTCTTCGGGTGGATAATCCCTGTAGAGCATGAGCACCGAGATAAAGTCTTTTATTCCCGATGTCTCTCCCTGCCTCTCTTTGAACCTCGCAAGGAGCCTCTCGAGGCATGCCGGCCACTCTTCACGCCAGCGGCGGATGACAAGCGAGCTGTCGAAGGCGCCGGGCTTGCGGCGTATAAGCTCGAGGTAATGCTGTGGATCGAGCTGCCACTTGTTGTTGCCGAAGAGCCGTGCGTGGCCCGCTATTTTTCTGCCGTCATAGAAGATGTCGACCCGGTCGATGGATAGCTCGATCCGCATCTTTGACCGGACATATGAGACCGGTACGGAGTAACGGTTCTTGTCGACAATGACTGTAGAATACTTGTCTGCCTTCGTTTCAAGAAGGGCAATATTGGCAAGCGGTACGGCGGGAAGAGGGATAAGACATTCTTTTTCTCTTTCAAAGAGACTGTCGATATTCTCCCTGCGCCCGGCGATCCGGTGGGAGCCATGCTTGAGGCAGGAGCGCAGAAGGTGTTCGTTGAGTTCCTCGAAGCTCTCAACGACGGGCACGGGAACGAGGAAGTTGCGCCTTACATATCCGATCACGCCTTCTACCCCGCCCTTCTCATTGGCGGACCCCGGGTTGCAGAAGCGGGCCTCAAAATTATAGTAGGACCTTAATTTGCGGAAGGCATCCTGTTCAATGCGGCTTCTACCGGTCAAGACCTTCTCGACCGCGCTTTTCAGGTTGTCATACACAAGGGTGGGAAAGATCCCTCCGAAGAAGTCGAAGGCATGCACGTGGGCGTCGAAGAAGGCCTGCTGCCTCTCGCAGGGATAGGCGCGTACGAAGGGCTTGCCGGAGAACTTAGGTCGCATGCCGAAAAAGTGGAATGGTGTCCGTATCCCCTTAACTATGGCAAGGGCCTCGCCCCAGTCAACCTCGGCCTCTTTGCCGCATTCGGGTTCGAGGACCAAAAAGGCGCCGGATGTATCCATACCTTCTTTTGCCTTTACCTGGCGCACATACCGGCGCACGGTAACCTCGCTTCCCGCGTATCCTTCCTCTTCGAGAAGGCGCGTGTAGATCCTGCGGGCGGTATGCCGCTGCTTTTTCGGGCTCTCACGGTCTTCCTTGAGCCAGCGCTCTATTGTGTCCCTGTGCTTCTCGAGAACGGGGTATTGCTGAACCGATCGTCGCCTGTACTCGGCAAACTCGCCCTCAAGGACCTTCCTTATAGTCACCCGGGAATGGCCTGTCTCCTTCTGTATCTGCCGGATGCTTTTGCTGTAAACCCGGTGCGCTGTCCTGATGTACTCGTATTGATCCATCGTTATCACCCTTTCCCTCCGGTCAAGTCGGTCTTGTCTCTAAGACCAAACTTACCAGAGATCGTCTTGGGGGTGGGTCATTTTTCGGTGATCATTTGCCCTTTAGGTGGGTCAGTTTTAGGTTATCATAA
>CAYVBI010000278.1:0-2484 GCA_964448985.1 uncultured Dehalococcoidales bacterium | reverse complement strand
TTTGACTCCCAACGATGCAGTATCGAATTCGACGTATTACACAACCTGTCAATGATGCAGGCAATATATTCTTGGAGGTAACTACATTGAAAAAGATCGTTTTTCTTTCTCTATCACTCTTGTTATTACTGATTTTCATCCCGGGTTGTTTTACATTTCAAACTTCGCCGCCGGCGCCTACCCCGCCGGTAGGAATGCCACCGGTTATCATAGCATTCAGCAATAATCCATCCACGATTAATGCCGGTGACACGTCAACTCTGTTGTGGAACGTTACCGGAGCTAAATCGGTGAGTATAGACCAGGGTATAGGTCAGGTTGATGTCGCGGGGACCAGGGCAGTATCACCGGCCAAATCCACTGTTTATACCATAAGTGCTACCAACTCTGCGGGCACCGTTATCAGATCCTCGGCGGTTATTATCGTCTCATCGCCGGCGCCACAAACTACAGCCAGTAATCCTGTTATCAGCTTCAGCGCCAGCCATCTCGGAGGTACTTCGTGGCAACTTAACTGGAATGTGTCAAACGCCACGCAGATAGTCATCCAGCCCGATATCGGTCCTGTTAACCCAACGGGCAGCGCAGTAGTCACGGTGCCCTCGGGACAAACTAAACTGTACAGGCTGGAGGCAGTAAACGACTGGGGCTGGGCCTACTGGCAGGTCGTTATGGGATCACCTTAAATTCCAGTCGCTACAGGGACTGGGTGTCGGTAGACAAGGCCGCCCTGGTTAAATATGTCGACGAACCGCCGGAGCGGTGCAAACCGTTGACGCAGGGTGCTTATAGATATAAACTGTTAGTTGAAGGTTCATATCGGACTGAATCAGTCGTTGGAATGATGATATAGGAGGTATCTGCTTTGTTAAACAGACCGTTTCGCCGTATTTTTTCAGCAGGCATGATCCTGGCACTGGTCCTGATATTATCGGGGGCTGCATGCATAGTAGTGCAGCCGCCTGCGGCCCAGCCTGCGGCGCAGCCGGTAACGCCGGTAGCCACACCGGCCGCTCAGCAGCCTGCACAGGGGCAGCAGCTTGCCCCGACCACCTATCCCACGCAGTCATACCAGCCGCCGGCCGCCGCCGTACAAACCGGCGGCCGTATATTAGTCTGGTCGGAACATCCGTATATCGGTCCCTGGGGGGAATTGGATATTGACGCGCGCGGTGTGAGCCCCGGTGGTATCGTAACACTGACCATCTACGCGCCGGATAACAAGGTTGCCGTGCAGCTGCAGAGGTTCGGTGAATGGGACAGCGAGGCGGATTGGGACCTGCACGCCTCAGGTTGGGCGCCGGGACAGTACCGTGCGGTCGTCAAGGATGTATCCTCGGGAATGGAGGGGGAGACGATAATAACCGTCGGCGCGGGCTCCCAGTATTATTACGACGATTAAAGACATAGGGCCATATAGCATCAGGGACTGGGCGCCCGGTGACGAGGCCGCCCTGGTCAAGTACGCCGGCAACCGCAAGATCTGGATCAACCTGGATGACCGCTTCCCGCATCCCTATACGGCGGCGGATGCGCGGGACTGGATCGGCCTCTCCTCGAAGGAACCTGTGACCAATTTCGCCATTGCCACCGCCGATGAGGCTATCGGAGGCGTCGGCTTAAGATTACTCGAGGGCTTATTCCGGAATTCGGCCGAGGTGGGCTACTGGTTGGGGGAACCTTACTGGGGCAAAGGCATCGCCACGGCCGCACTGGCCGCAATAGTCGACTTTGGCTTCGGGGAGCTGGACCTGGTGCGCCTGCAGGCGCTGGTATTCGCGAGGAACCCGGCGTCCGCGCACGTCCTGGAAAAGAGCGGATTCAAGCTGGAGGGTCGGATGGTGAAAGGCGTTTTCAAGGACGGTGAGAACATCGATGCGCTGTTGTATGCACTGGTCCGCGACGGACGTTGAACGGACGGCCGCAGGCACTGCCACATTCCACATCTTATGGTATACTGACTGATTGTAAAGGAGTGACTGTACATTGGCTAAGCGGGATATATTGTCTGTTGCCGACCTCACCCCGGACGAGGTTGAGCAGCTCGTAGATAAGGCGGCGAAGTCCAAGAAGGGGCCCTGGCCGCAGGCGCTGGCGGGTCAGAACATCGCCCTGCTTTTTGAAAAGCCTTCGCTGCGCACCAGGATGAGCTTCGAATTGGCCGTCCACCAGCTCGGCGGCTACGCCATCTACATGTCCCCTGAAGAGGTCGGGCTGGGCAAGCGCGAGTCGGTGCCCGATGTCGCACACGCGCTCAGCCGCTACGTGCAGGGCATAGTGTCCCGTACCTTCATGCACCACACGCTTGAGACCCTGGCCGAGTATGCCAGCATACCCGTGATCAACGCGCTGTCGGACTACGAGCATCCCTGCCAGGCGCTGGCGGACCTCACCACCATCTACGAGCGCAAGGGTAAATTCAAGGGACTGAACCTGGCCTTTATCGGGGACGGCAACAACGTGGCCAATTCGCTGCTGCTGGCC
>CAYVBI010000277.1:0-2514 GCA_964448985.1 uncultured Dehalococcoidales bacterium | reverse complement strand
ATGGTTGAGCTTGGGTGGCTGGGGCTGATATTCCCCGAGCAATACAATGGGACCGGCGCGGATTTCCTCGATCTGGTGGTGTTGATGGAGGAGATGGGCAGGAACGTAACTCCCGGCCCCTTCTTTTCAACCGTTGCGCTGTGCTCCATACCTATATTGAAATTCGGCACCGGCCCGCAGAAAGCCAAATATCTCACGCCCATTGCGGACGGCAAAAGCATCTGGTCCCTGGCCCTAACCGAGAAGTCAGGGCGATTCGAAGCTGCTGACATCGCAGCTGCAGCAGAATTCGATGGCAAAAACTACGTCATCAACGGCGAAAAATGGTTCGCTCCTTTTGCCCACGTTGCGGACTACATGCTGGTGCTATGCCGGACGGAAAAGGCCCGGTCGCCTGAGGGCGGGCTGACCCTCTTCGCGGTAAAGACAGGCAGCCGCGGTGTGAAAATAGATCTGATCCCGACTATTGCGGGCGATGGGCAGTGCAGGGTACGGCTCAAGAATGTGAAGGCCGGCAGGTCGGATATCATAGGCAAGAAAGGCGACGGGTGGAAAGTGATCTCCTATATGGCCCAGAGGGCCACGGTACTCAAGTGCGCTGAGATCTCCGGCGCCTGCCAGGCAGTGCTGGATATGACGCAGGCATATGCCAAGGACAGGACCCAGTTCGACAAGCCCATCGGAGCTTTCATGGCCATCCAGCACAAAATCGTCGATATGCTTACCGATGTTGAGGGACTGCAGTATCTTGTTCACTACGCAGCCTGGATGCTGTCAACTGACGCCAAGTCAGATATATACATATCCCAGGCCAAGGCCAAGGCCAATGACGTTTACCAGCGGGCCTGTATCGAGGGCATCAAGATACACGGGGCCATCGGATTTACTATGGACCATGATATAGGTTGTTATTTCCGCCGCGTGAAGTCATCCGAATTCATGCTGGGAGATACCGATTTGCACCTGGAGAAGATCGCTGCCTGCATAGGTCTTTAACAGGCCGGTCGTGTGAAATGATGGATTACGGGTAAGCATAGTCTGCGGGACAGGCAGGCTATTGAATACACCGGCTATTGTGATGATACTATGATATGGTGTAAAATCAGTCGCTGATGGGTTGACAGGCACTCTTAAAATAATTTAAATCAGATTTAAGGAGGAAAAATGGTAGGTATCAAGTCGTACGGCGCGCACATACCCAGGTTTCGTTTGGATCGAAATATCATGCAGATGTCCCTTTTGTTTCTGGGCTTTGCCCCATTGAGGGGCGAGAAAGCTGTAGCCAACTGGGATGAGGACAGCATCACCATGTCGGTGGCCGCTGCCCAGGACTGCCTGAAAGGGGAAAATTACGGGAAGGTGGATGGGCTCTACTTTGCCTCCACTTCGCAGACATACGCCCTCAGGCAGAATGCGGGCATTATCGCTGCTGCGCTGGACCTCAATACCGACACCAGGACAGCGGATTTTACTGATTCCACCAAGTCGGGCACCAGCGCGCTGATGGCGGCCGCCGATGCGATCGCAGCCGGCTCCCTTAACAGCTGTCTGGTCTGCGCCGCTGACATGCGTGTCAGCAAGGTCGGCGGGAACGCTGATTATACCTACGGCGACGGCGCTGCATCCTTTTTACTAAGCAAGGACGACACCATCGCTAATATCGAGGGCTCTTACTCCACCACGCATGATTTTGTGGACAGGCGGCGCCTCGAGGGCGAGCGCCTGGAGCATATGTGGGAGGAACGCTTCATCCGCGATGCGGGCTATATGAAATTTATTCCTGAGGCGTTGGCGGGTTTGACCAAGAAATATAACCTGAACACCAAGGATTTCTCCAAGGTCATTTACGCCTGCGCGTTCGGCGGCGCACATGCTGCGCTGGGCAGGACATTCGGGCTTACTCCCGAGCAGATCCAGGATCCCATGCTGACAACGGTCGGCGATACCGGCGTGGCCCAGACCCTTCTGATGTTGGTAGCCGCGCTGGAAGATGCCAAGGCGGGAGACAAGATTCTGGTGATCAGCTTCGGTCAGGGTTGCGACGCTTTCTACCTGACCGTGACCGACAAGATCTCCAAGATCAAGGATAAGAAGGCTGTAAAGAAAAATATGGCCAACAAAGTAGCATTGGGCAGCTACGAGAAATACCTGGCTTTCCGCAAGCAGATGCCATGTGAGATAGGTATCAGGGGCGAGGAGGCGCTGTTCACTTCGTTCTCGGTCGTGTCCAGGGATAACAGGGAGATTTACGGCATGGTCGGGTTCAAGTGCAAGAAATGCGGCACACCGAGCTATCCCCCGCAGAGGATCTGCTGCAACCCGGACTGCGGCGCGGTGGACCAGTACGATTCCTACCGTTTTGCCGACAAGAGGGCTGTACTATTCACCTACACCAGTGATTTCCTGGCGCCCAGCATTGACCCGCCCGCCTCTTACGGGTTCATCGACTTCGACGGCGGTGGCAGGGCAGGTGTGGACCTCACCGACTGTGACTCCAACGCTTTGAGTGTCGGT
>CAYVBI010000276.1:0-2524 GCA_964448985.1 uncultured Dehalococcoidales bacterium | reverse complement strand
CAGCGTTACGGTCCAGTACATCAAGTTCATCCAGAAGAAATTCCCCCAGCATGAGCTCAAGCTGATCAATGTTGCGCACGATATTATCAAGCTCGAGAAAGATGACAACAGGTTCAAGGAAGTGATTGACGAGGTGCGGAAATCCGACGGCGTCATCTGGGCCTTCCCGCTGTACGTATTTTTAGTGGCCTCCCAGTACAAGCGCTTCATCGAGATGATCACCGAGAAGGGTGCGCAGGACGCCTTCGCCGGCAAATATGTCACGGTGCTCAGCACGTCGGTGCATTTCTTTGATAATACGGCGCACAACTACATGCACGGCATCTGCGACGACCTGGATATGAGATACATCGAGCCGTTCTCGGCTGATATGGATGACCTTATGATAGATAACATGCGCCGCATACTGCTCAAGTGGGCGGACAACTTCTTCAGGGCTATCCAGAACAAGGCGCCAGCCATGAAGCTGTACGCCCCGGTTGTGCATAACAAGTTCACCTATAAGCCCGGCAAGGGTCCGGGTAGGGTTGACACCATGGGCAGGAAAATCAGGGTGCTGGCGGATATAAAAGATGAGAATTCCAACCTGGCCAAAATGGTGCAGCGCTTCAGCGAGTCGTTTAAAGGTGACACACAGGTGGTCAGGGCCGGCGATGTCAAAATGCGCGGCGGCTGCTTGGGCTGCATGGAGTGCGCCTTTGACAACATCTGCGTTTACCAGGGCAAGGACGATTTTATCGATTACTTCAATGCCGGGCGCGATGCTGATGTCACCATCTTTGCCGGTGATATCGTAGACCGTTTCTTCTCCGCGCGCATGAAGATGTTCTGGGACAGGAGTTTTTTCAATGGCCATATACCCACGTCGGTGGACAAGCAGGTAGGATTCATCGTTTCCGGTCCGCTCAGCCAGGTGGCCAATCTGCAGGAGATAATACATGCCATACCTCAGATCGGGGGCGCTAACCTGGCAGGCGTGGTGACTGACGAATGCGCCGATTCAGGCCAATTGGATAAGCTGCTGGAAGCATTTGCCGCCAGGTGTGTCGATAATGCCGAGTGTACATACATGCTGCCGCAGACCTTCCTGGGCGTGGGCGGACACAAGATCTTCCGCGACCAGATCTGGGCCAGGCTGTCATTCCCATTTACGGCTGACTACAGGTATTATGAAGCACACGGGCTCTTCGATTTCCCTCAGCAGGACGCGCGGTACCTGGAGTTCAGCAAGCAGATGACTGAGATGATTAAAGATCCCAAAGCGAAAGAGATGGTGCGCAAGATGATGAAAACAGAGATGCTCAAAGGCTATGCAAAAATGGTGGAGACTAAATAATATATTACTATGCCTGATGTCTTTAAGCTTACCGAGCAGGGCGTCAAGCGCAGCCGCGAAGGGCTGTTCGGCAGGATCGCCGCGCTCTTCAACCGCTCGAAGATTGAGGATTCTGCCTGGGATGAGCTGGAGGAACTCCTGATATCGGCGGATGTCGGCGTAGCGACCACGGAAAAGCTGCTGGGCCGGGTCCGTAAGCGCGTTAAGGAGGAGAAGCTGGAACTGGGTGGCCAGGTGCGCAACGCTTTGAAGGAAGAGATGGCCCGCCTGCTGGATATACCCTCGAAACCGGCCGGCGCAATTGCCCATAACGGTATGAAAGTAATTTTGTTTGTGGGTGTGAACGGGACCGGCAAGACCACCAGCATTGCCAAGCTTGCCAATGAATACAAAAGGAACGGGAAAAAGGTGCTGCTGGGCGCAGCAGATACTTTCAGGGCTGCCGCTATCGACCAGCTCAGGCTTTGGGCAAGCAGGGTAGAGGTAGATATAGTGGCTCACCAGCCGGGCGCGGACCCGGGGGCAGTGGTATTCGATACGTTGGAGGCCGCACGCAGCCGCGGGATGGATGCGGTCATGATAGATACTGCGGGACGGCTGCAAACCAAGCATAACCTCATGGATGAGCTCAAAAAAATCAGGAAAGTGGCCGGCAAATACGAGGCGGTACAGGAAGTGTTGCTGGTGATCGATGCCACGACCGGGCAGAACGGCCTGTCGCAGGCCAGGAGCTTTGCCGAAGCTACGGATGTTACCGGCATTATCCTCTCCAAGCTGGACGGGACGGCTAAAGGCGGCATCGCGCTGGCCATAAGTGACGAATTGCAGATTCCTATAAAATACATTGGCACAGGTGAGAGTATTGATGATATTGCTACATTCGACCCCGGGTCCTTTGTGGATGCCATATTCGGCGAGGCGGTCTAAATGATCTTTGATATAGATTGGGATCCCATTATTTTCAGCATCGGCACGCTGGAGATCCGCTGGTACGGTGTCATGGTCGTGATGGCAGTGATAACCGTGATCGGATTATCCCTGCTTGAGGCAAAGCGCAAGGGATTCTCCCAGGATATGGTCTGGGATGTGGGGTTGTGGGCGGTGATTGGCGGTATCATCGGCGCCAGACTGCTGCATATCATCGATAAGTGGCAGTATTACCTGAACTATCCCGAGCAGCTCTTAAAT
>CAYVBI010000275.1:0-2538 GCA_964448985.1 uncultured Dehalococcoidales bacterium | reverse complement strand
CGATATGTTATACTCGGCCATTCCGAGCGCCGCCAGATCTTCGGCGAGACCGACCGGATGGTAAATGAGAAGGTGAAAGCGGCACTGGCCGCCGGAATTATACCCATATTTTGCGTGGGAGAGACGCTGGAGGAAAATGAGGCGGGCAGGACAGGCGAGATACTTACCAGGCAGGTGAGCGAGGGGCTGAAGGACGTGCCGGCAGAGAAGGGGATAGTCATCGCCTACGAGCCGATATGGGCCATCGGGACCGGCAGGGCGGCGGTCGGCGACCAGGCGGGGAAGACCATAGGTCTCATCCGCGATGTGGCGGCCGGCGTGATGGGTCAGATGGCGGCGGAGGCCACCAGAATACTATACGGCGGTAGCGTCACCGCGGACAACATAGCGGAATTTGTCAGAGAATCCCAGATCGACGGTGCGCTGGTCGGCGGGGCCAGCCTTAAAGCCGGCGACTTCGCGAGTATCGTGAAGCAGACGGCATCATTAAAAGCAATGCCATGAAGTGCCTGGTTGCTGTTATAGGGCCTACGGCGGTCGGCAAGAGCAGGCTGGGCATGGCCATTGCACGGAGATTCAACGGCGAGATCGTCAATGCCGACAGCCGGCAGATCTATAAATATATGGACATAGGCACGGCCAAGCCGGGTAGGGAGGAAAGGGAGGAAGTGCCGCACCATATGCTTGACATAATAACACCGGACCAGCCATACAGCCTGGCTACCTTCCAGGAGGATGCATATAGGTGTATTGCAAGTATTCAGGAGGCGGGTAGGCTGCCGGTACTGGTAGGGGGGAGCGGCCAGTATGTGTGGGCGCTGCTGGAGGGATGGAACATACCGGCAGTCGCCCCGGATCCAATTTTTCGTGAGAGAATGATGCGCAGGGCGGAGTTGGAAGGGGTCGGCAGCCTCTACCACGAGCTTGAAAATATTGATCCCGTATCTGCTGCGGGGATGCTTCCAAACAACTTGAGGAGGATAATAAGGGCGTTAGAGATACACGCTAAGACAGGCAAATTAGCATCGTCACTTCGCGAAAAGAAGGGGCTGCCGTACCCGGCGCTGGTAATCGGCCTGACCGCTGCACGGGAACAGCTCTACGATCTCATAGACAGCCGAACCGACCGGATGATGGCGGCCGGATTTACCGGAGAGGTGGAAAATTTGCTGGACATGGGCTACCGCAGGGAGCTGCCTTCCATGTCCAGCCTCGGTTACGGGCAGATAGCTGACCACCTGGCGGGCCGGATGGGTTTGCAGGAGGTGGTGCAGAAGATAAAATACGAGACGCACCGTTTTGCCCGCAACCAGAACGCGTGGTTTCGATTGTCGGACGACAGGATACGCTGGTTTGAAACAGGAGTCGCGACTACAGATGAAGTAACGAAAGTCATAAGCCGGTTCATGCAGGCTGCCGGGCAGGGGTGAAGGCAGTCACGGGGCGGCAAGAATAATAAAAGGGGTGATAAATTGAAACTGGACGATATAAAGGCCTTGAAGTGGGGCGATTATTCGGAGAATTACGTGATAGACCATCCGGCGCTATCGCCGATACTGGCTGACCCGACTTTTACCTTTCCCGAGAACTCGCCCGACGGCCAATGGCATCTTTTTGCACACTCGATCTGGGGTATACAGCACTTCGTTTCCGGGGACGGCGTTAAGTGGAAGGGCCGGGGCGTGGCCATTGCCAATGCCATGAGGCCATTCCTGTACCATGAAGCCGGGGTATACTATATGCTCTACGAGAAATATCCGGCGCTCTCGCTGATACTCTCTGCCATAAAGGGCAGGAAATGGTACTCGGAGATAGCCGTTTCACGCTCCACCGACCTGCGGAAATGGTCGTCGCCCCGTGTGCTGATCCGGCCGGAGCTACCGTGGCACACGGCTGACGGCAACAGGTCGGTCAGCAATCCCTGCCTGCTGAAGCAGGGCGATACCTACCTTCTCTACTACAGCGCCTCGCTGGTTTATATACCGGACTGCGGCTTTAACGAGCCTGATTCCATCGCGCTGGCCAGGTCGACCAATATCATGGGCCCGTATGAGCTGCAGGATAAGCCGCTGATCGAAGTCAACAAGAGTGATCCATGGTGCAACCTCAGCTGCGGATCGATAAAGGTGCTGACATGCGATGACGGCTATGCCGGCTTCGAGAACGGCATCTACTGGGATGACGTTAAAAAGCAGAGCGGCTCCGCCATTATCGTGCTCAAATCCTCCGACGGCGTGAAATGGGAACGGCTACTGCAGGAGCCGGTGCTGAGGCCGACGGACGGATGGCGCAGGAGCCATATCTATGCCTGCGACGTCAGGTACCGCCAGGCGGAAGGGCAATGGTACATGTATTACAACGCCAGGAACGGCTGGCCCGTGGCCGAAGGACAGGAGAGGATAGGCCTGCTGGTAGGGAAAAAGGGGTAAGAGGGACTGGGAATAGTCTTGATTTGCCCGATGATATATACTAATTAAATCTTTCCGTCATTAGTATAAGAGTTGATGACTCCTGTCTATAATAGTTTGGTACGGACAA
>CAYVBI010000274.1:0-2550 GCA_964448985.1 uncultured Dehalococcoidales bacterium | reverse complement strand
AGGAGGGCACAACCCTCTTCTCATGCGGGCCCAGACTGATGCCTGCGCCCCGTGAGCCAAGGATGGATGTGACAAGCGTTTTGCCGGCTTCTCCGTTGTAACCGGGCCACTGCATCCGGGTATTAACAAAGTTAAAACGATAAGTGCCGCGAACTGCAGCAATAACGACGGAATTTTCATGTTTCCCTCCTCACTTGGATAGAAATTGAGCGATAAGTTTGTCCAGTTCCTCTTGAGTCTCAAATTCAGGATCTATGGAGCGGATGACGCCCGATTGGTCGAGTACAAATGTGGCAGGAAGCTGTAAAACGCCATAAGAGGAACCCACGTCACCCTGAATGTCCAGTAAAATCGGCAAGGTCAGGCCCCGGCTCGAGCAATAGCTTTTTATCGCCTCTTCTCGTCCGGGTCCATGAACGGTGATTATATTGATTCTGTTGGCGCCCTCGCGATTAAAAATCTGTTGCAGCAGCAGCATCTCTTTCTGGCAGGATGGACATGTCATGTTCCAGAATACGAGCAGAACAACCTTGCCACGATAATCGCTTAATTCCAGGGTCTCCCCCGCAACTGTGGGAAGGATAAAATCGGGTGCGCGCTGGGTTAGCTGTGCTCCGGACTTTAAAGACAATATGCCCTCGTATTCAGCACCAAGCTGATGGCCGTATGCGTCATTTGCCTTTATCACAAAAGCGTAAACCCGTTCCGTATCCAGTGGTTGGATCACAGTTTCATGACTTGTGTTGCTGAAACTTTCACTTATTGTGTTACGCTCTTCTTTCCCTTCCTCCCAGTATGTCAGTTCCGTGCTCGCAGATCGGTCGGTTTCCCAGGTAACCCAAGCCGCTGAATCTGTGGTTTTTGAGATGTGGACATTTAGGATCACGGGTGGCTGCTCCGGCGTGGTAAATGAATATTGCTCTGTTAGATGCTTGCCGCTTGTTATATCACCAGATAACAACTGGAAATAATAAGTGGTCGCCGGAGACAGGTTATCTATCTTGATAGTGTGATTTTTTACAGGGCTGCTGTCTGAATAAAGACCTGTGATTTTTCCATCCTTATCATAGATGAGGACATCAATAACCTCATCGCTATTTGTGATGAAATTAATAATGCCGCCATTAGTGGTCAGGTCTGTAACCGTGATGTTATCTGTTTGGGAGAATTGGGATCCTATAGAACCGGAGTCTTTATTTACAGGTGAAGCGATGATTGAAGCAGATATCAATATAAGGATAAGACCTGCGATGCCTAAGATATAACCAGCTATAGACAGGATGTTGCTACTAAGCAATCCTGATAGCCGGCTTATTTTGTCTTTAGTTCGGTTATTCATAATCTATTCCTGCGGGACCATGGCATTGCCGACAACTCTCACCATCCAATTCACTCGGCTTTTATCTCCAAACCAGGGGGCCACCGAATACGGCCAGTTTGGCGCAAAACTATCGATACCGTCGTCACCCCGGACCGTTACGTCGGAATGGGTATTTGTCCCTGTATTAGCGGCTCCCATGCGAAATTCATGGCCTGACGGGATGCCGGTATAGATATGGACATAAAAATCGCCGTCCACCTTTATATCGGGTATTTCTATATCAGCCCAGGCGCCCGTGGAATCGATGTTGTCTCCCAGGCGTGTTCGCAGAGGGAATTCATCCCCGGTAAATGGGGTGGAATAGAGGACTTTCTCTTCTTTGTACCAGATTTGCAGTTGACTATTTTCTATGTGGAATCCGGGCGAGCCGTAAACCAGTCCGAATACCCGCACCTTGCTTACGGTAAAAAAGTCTGAAGGTGATGAAAAGCTTACCGAATATCCCGTGCAGGGCTTGACCAGAGATAAACAATCTTTGGCAATACCGTCATCATATGCCAGCTCAACTTGCTTTGCTGCAAGCTTCGATTTTTTCACCATCAACGGATAGAGTGGCGATGTAATCACCTCCGGCTGTGCCAATATTTGTGATCTGAGCGCTGATACTGGCTTTCTCCCCCACGGTAACTGCTGTGGGCTTTACAACCAGGGAAGCTATCTCAAACTTCGCTGAAGACGCTGAAGACGTACAGGCTACTGACATGGTAATTGTTATCACCAATAGTAGTAGCCCGGCTACTAACATCTTTTTATTACTCACGAATATATCCTTGTTTAGTTATTTATTAACCTGTTTCTGCGAAGCATTCAGTAATTTGGCTAACTTAAGAAGTATATGCTATAAGGAGATATTTCTCTATTCATGTCTTAGTGCTTCGATCGGGTTAAGCCTTGATGCCTGCCAGGCAGGATAAAAACCGAAGAACAGGCCGATCCCTATTGAAACAGAGACCGCCATAATGACTATATCCACACTGACCAGCGTATTCATTGACCATACCTTTGACACCAGGTAGGCTGACCCCCAACCGAGGGCAACTCCGATCAGGCCGCCGACCAGGGTAAGAAATGCCGACTCGATCAGGAATTGAATCCAGATATCGGTGTCCTTAGCCCCCAGTGCCTTGCGGATCCCGATTTCCTTGGTCCTCTCGAGCACCGAAACCAGC
>CAYVBI010000273.1:0-2555 GCA_964448985.1 uncultured Dehalococcoidales bacterium | reverse complement strand
CGCAGCCCGGCCAGCATACGCGCGAGGTGCTGAGGGAATTGGGATATTCAGCACAGGAGATCAAGCGGCTCAAGCAGGGTAACGTGATTAAACTGGCTCCGAGGAGGAAATAAGGCCATGATGCCATTAGAGAAAATCAGAATAGCAGATTTCACGACCATGCTGGCCGGCGCCGGCGTATGCCGCGAGCTGGCCGATCTGGGCGCGGACGTGATCAAGATCGAGCCTATCGATGGCGATTCCTGGCGCATGCTGGCCGGCGGGTTCATGGGCGTAAACCGCGGTAAGCGCGGCATAGTCATAGACCTCAGGAAGGAGGAAGCCAGGTCGATCGCCTACAAGCTGATCGCCACCTGCGACATGGTGGTGGAGAACTCCCGTCCGGGCATCATGAAAAAGCTCGGCATGGACTACGAGACCGTAAAGAAGATCAAACCGGACATACTATATGTCTCCATGCCCGCATTCGGATCGAAAGGTCCCGATGCGGAACGTCCCGGCTACGATCCCCTTTTCCAGGCCATGAGCGGCCAGATGTCGGGCCAGGGCGGACCCGGCAAGACGCCTGTTTTCCATAAAATATCTCTGAACGACGAGATGGGCCCTATGCTGGGCGCCTTCGGCGCGTCTCTGGCCCTCTTCAACAAGCTGCGCACAGGACATGGACAGCTTGTGGAGACATCCCTGCTGCGCTCGGCCATCACCCTGCAGTCGGGCAACTTCATCCAGTATAGGGGAATGAAACGCAGATATCTCGGCAAACCGGACATCAAGGGATTGGGCGCGCTCGACCGCCTATACCAGGGCATCGACGGCGGCTGGCTTTACATTTACTGTCCCAGGGATGCGCACTGGAAAACCCTGTGCAAGGTACTTGGTTTGACCGCCCTCACTACCGACCCGCGCTTCGCCACGCCCGGCGCCCGCAAGAAGCACGACAAGGAGCTCGAGGCCATACTGGAGGAGACGTTCTTCACCACGCCCGCCAACGTCTGGGCGCTGCTGCTGGCGCTGCAGGGCGTTCCCGCCGCGCAGGGCCAGGGCATCGTCGACCTGCTGCAGAGCGACCCGCACTGCAAGGCCACCGGAGTGTACGAATTCCAGGAACATCCCCAATGGGGTAAAGTGCAACTACAGGGCGTCAATGCGGAGTTCTCGGAGACCCCCGGCAAAGTAATGAGGCCCGGACCTATGCTGGGCGAGCACACCACGGAGGTGCTGCTGGAGATCGGCTACACAAAGGAGCAGATCGAGGACTTCAAGGCTAAAAAACTGGTCCTGCAGGCCGAGATACCCGTTAAGAAGTAGCCGCTTATGAGATCAGGGACAACGCTCGAATGCAATCGCGGGCTGGCCGTGATCAGGCTGGCGCAGGGCAGGCCCGGACCCGGCCTGGCCGCCGAACTGGCCGCCATCTGCGATGAAGTGAACTACAATACAGAGATCAGGGCCGCTGTCATCACCGGCAGCGGCCCTGCCTTCTGCAGGGACATCCCCGCCGGCCTCAGGGCGCAGGCGGCTTATTCATTTTCGGCGCCTGTGGCCTCTCTCAACTGTCCGACGATCGCGGCCGTCAACGGGGATGCCATCGGCATAGGCTTCGAGCTGGCGCTGGCCTGTGATATCAGGATCGCAGCCAAAACGGCGCGCTTTTCGTTCCCCGGCATCGAGCGGGGGCTGATATCGTCTGACGGCGCCACACAGCGCCTGCCGCGTCTGGTGGGCCGAGCCGTGGCCATGGAGCTGATGCTGACCGGAGATTCAGTAACGGCCGCTGAGGCCTTGCGTATCGGACTGGTCAGCAGGGTTGTACCTGCTAAAAAGGTGCTGGAGGTTGCGCTGGAGATGGGCACCGAGATGGCGGGCAAGGCTTCGTGGGCGCTCAGGTACTGCAAGGAGGCCGTGTACAAGGGGCTGGATATGACGCTGGCACAGGGGCTGCAACTGGAGGGAGACCTTTACTTTCTGCTGCATACGACCGAAGACCGCACTGAAGGGATCAAGGCATTCAAAGAGAAGCGCAAGCCCGGGTTCAAGGGGAAGTGATGGGCGCATTCGAGACCATCATCTTCGAGAAGAAGGGGCATACAGCCTTTATCACACTCAACCGCCCCCAGGTGCTGAATATCTACAACGTCCGCATGCGCGATGAGCTTTACGAGGTCCTCTCCGCGATCAAACCCGATATGGACGTCCATGTTGTCATCATAAGGGGCGCCGGCGAGAGGGCTTTCTGCGCCGGCGCTGATCTGAGCGAGTTTCTCTCTGCCCCCGCCCCCACAGCCGCCCGCCACGTCCGCTGGCAGAGGGATGTGTGGGGCCTCTTCCTGAACCTGCCCCAGCCTGTAATAGGCTCATTACACGGCTACGTGTTCGGCTCCGGCATCGAGATGGCCATGTGCTGCGACATAAGAATAGCCTCCGACGACGCCGTATTCGGACTCCCTGAGGTTGCGCTGGGCATCATTCCCGCAGCGGGCGCCACCCAGACCGTGCCCCGCGCCATCGGACCGGCCATGCCCTCGACCTGCTGCTGACCGGCCGCCGCGTCGGAG
>CAYVBI010000272.1:0-2584 GCA_964448985.1 uncultured Dehalococcoidales bacterium | reverse complement strand
ATGCCGTCCTCGAAGGCAAGATGCTTGCCGAAGCGGGAGAGAACAAGGAGGAGGATAACGGGGAACCGGTCACAGCAGAGATAACCTCGCCTTGATCACAGTATTTTCGCTTATCACCGTTACCTTGAGCGAATAGCTCTCACGATGCCAAAGGAGGACTCATTTGGAGATTTCAGCAAATACAGTTAAAGAGCTCCGGCAGAAAACAGGGGCCGGCATAATGGATTGCAAGAAAGCCCTGACTGAAGCTGGGGGCAACTTAGATAAAGCCTGCGCGATTATCACAGAACGCGGGCTGGCCATTGCCAAGAAAAAATCCGAGCGATCGGCTGAGCAGGGAGTGATCGAGTGTTACGTTCACACCGGCAACCATCTGGGCGTCATGATAGAGCTGAATTGCGAGACCGATTTCGTAGCCCGTACACCCGAATTTAAGGAGCTGGCGCATAATATAGCGCTGCAGATTTCTGCAATGTCGCCCCAGTACGTTTCCAAGGATGATCTGCCGGCGGGTGTTGAGGAAGATCCGGCAGCAATATGCCTGCTGCTCCAGCCCTTTATCAAAGATCCGGCCAAATCTATACAGGATATAATAACCGAGACAATTGCGAAAACAGGTGAGAATATTAAAGTCCGCAGGTTCGTACGTTTTGAACTGGGCTATTGAAATTGTCTACCCGAAAGACAAACTTTAAGAGAGTACTACTAAAGCTGAGCGGCGAAGCCCTCATGGGGAATAGCAGCTTCGGCATTGATCCTCATATACTGGACGTAATAGCCAAGCAGATAAAAAAAGTCAACGAACAGGGCATTGAGGTGGCGATCGTAGTGGGCGGGGGCAACTTCTGGAGGGGCGCAGCCGCGGAGGCCGCCGGTATGGACCGGGCCACGGCCGATTACGCCGGAATGCTGGCAACCATTATCAATGCGCTGGCGCTTCAGGACGCGCTCGAAAACAACCACGTTGTCAGCAGGACCCAATCCGCTATCACCGTCCAGGCCATAGCTGAGCCGCACATCCGCAGAAGGGCCATCCGGCACCTCGAGAAAAAACGCGTGGTGATCTTCGCCGGCGGCACGGGGAATCCCTACATGACCACTGATACGGCTGCCGCATTGCGCGCCATAGAGATCAATGCCGAGGTGTTGCTGGTAGCCAAGAACAGGGTTGACGGCATCTATGATTGTGACCCCAGGAAAAATCCGAATGCCAAGAAATACAAACACCTCACCCACAGGGAGGCGCTCACTCTTCAACTGGAGGTCATGGATATCACAGCTTTTTCATTGTGCCAGCAGAACAAACTGCCTATAATTGTATTCGATTCACAGGGAAAGGACAGTATAATAAGAGTCATCGAGGGAGAAGATATCGGGACTAAGGTCACCAGTGAGGATAAGTGAGGATAAGGAATGACGGATAAGATACTGAAGAATGCTGACTCCAGGATGAAAAAGACCATTGAGGCCCTGAGCAAAGAGCTGTCCTCCATACGTACCGGGCGCGCATCTCCAGCCCTTGTTGAACACATCAAAGTCGATTACCACGGGGTCGTTACGCCGCTGATACAGCTTGCATCCATCTCGGTCCCTGAGCCAAAAACTATCTCTATACATCCCTGGGACCGCACTATCATCAATAATATTGACAAAGCCATACTGAAATCTGATTTGGGGCTTAATCCCATCAACGATGGCAACAACATCAGAATATCGATCCCGGCTCTTACAGAGGATAGACGCAAAGATTTAATCAAGGTCATTCATAAGAGACTTGAAGAATCGCGGGTGACTGTGCGTAATATCCGCCGGGAAGCGGTCGATGAGGTGAAAACATCGGAGAAAAATAAGGATATCTCTCAGGATCAGAGTATACGAGCCTCCGAGCAAACACAGAAGCTCACAGACAGCTATATCGATGCCATCAACAAGATAGGCAAAGACAAGGAAGCAGAGATTTTAGAAGTATAGCCTCGCTCCACGTCCATAACCGACATCGGACCAATCGGCTGCCCGGTACCGGCCATTCACGTTTAACATCATAGTAATAAATGATAATCAAGCGAATTGTAACAGGACTCATACTTGCCGTCGTTGTATCGGTGTTGATCATCCTGGGCGGCATCCCCTTCGTCGCTGCCACCTGCGCCATAGCGGTACTTGGCTGCATTGAATTCTACCGGATTGTAAAAGTCCAGGGCATTCAACCGTTAAACTGGTTCGGTATTGTTTTTTCCGTCCTGTTGATCGTTAACACCTACATACAGCAGTACAGCCTGTCCTTCCTGCCCTACCCCTCTGACTTTACGCTGCCGCTTCTATTGACCCTGATGACGCTCATTCCACTTATCTGGCTGCTATTCAGATCAAACAAGGATAACGCTTTTATCAACTGGGGCTGGACCATAGCCGGCATCCTCTATACAGGGTGGCTGCTGTCCTTCTATATTCAGATCAGGCAGATGGACAACGGTATGGGCTGGATTTTCCTGGTAGTATCGTGCACAGCGCTTTGTGATGTAGGCGCCTATGCGGTGGGAAGCAATCTGGGGAAACATGCCCTGGCATCGTCCGTTAGCCCCGG
>CAYVBI010000271.1:0-2599 GCA_964448985.1 uncultured Dehalococcoidales bacterium | reverse complement strand
CCATATACTGGACGCGCAGGGGGAGAAGATGAGCAAGACCAGGGGAAACGTGGTAGATCCCTGGACCGTCCTCGATTCTTCAGGCGCAGATGCCCTGCGCTGGTACATGTTTACCTCCGGTCCTCCCGGCAACGTCAGGCGCATGTCGCCCGACATGGTGGTCGAGGTCATGCGTAATTTTCTCATGACATTATGGAACACCTACTCGTTCTTCGTTATCTACGCCAATATCGATAATTTCGTTCCCGGCAAGAAGGCCCCGAAGATCACGTCGGAGCTGGATAAATGGCTGACCTCAAGTTTAAACCAGCTGGTACTCGATGTGGACAGGCTGCTGGGCGATTATGATCCCACCGGGGCCGGCAGGAAGATCGAGTCCTTTGTCAACGATCTGTCGAATTGGTATGTGAGGCGCAGCCGCCGTCGTTTCTGGAAAAGCCAGAACGACGATGACAAGCTCTCCGCCTATAACACACTCTACCAGGCGCTTGTGACGCTGTCCAAACTGCTTGCTCCGTTCACGCCTTTTGTCGCTGAAGAGATTTATCAGAATCTCGTCAGGACAGTTGATAAGGATGCGCCGGAAAGCGTTCATCTGGCGGTATTCCCGGTGGCGGATGAGAGGTTGATCGACACAGATATAATCGCCGGAACCGAGCTGGCAATGAAGGTTTGCAGTATGGGCAGGGCAGCGCGGTCAAAGAGCGCGGTCAAGGTCAGGCAGCCTCTGCCGAAGGTGATCATAAAAGCCAGGTCGTCTCGTGAAAGAGAGGCGTTGCAAAACCTGTGTACCCAGATCACGGACGAGTTAAACGTCAAGGACATGGGATTTATATCGGAAGAGATGAAAGAGGATAAAAACTTGTCCGTGATAGCTGAGGGCGACTACCAGGTCGGCGTCGTCACGGAGATCAGCCCGGAGCTGCTGGCGGAGGGCATAGCCAGGGAGATAGTCAGGAGGCTACAGACGATGAGGAGGTCCGCCGGCCTCGATATAGCAGACCATATAAAGACTTATTACGAGAGCGGCGAACAGGCGCAGGCCGTCATGAGGGATTTCGCGGATTATATCAAGCAGGAAACCCTGTCCACGGAAATTCTTCAGGGTTCAGCCGAGCAGCCGGCGCACACAGAGAAGTTCAAACTGTCCGGGCTCGAGATCAGCCTATCTATTAAGAAACAGGATTAAACGTCACTGCGGACCGCCCGGAAAATCAGATGGCTATCTTGGAGGGGGACTGTCGGTGAGCAGGGCAGTGGCATCGTAGGTGTTCTTTCCCCGGATATAGGTAACCGATATCTCCTCGCCTATCCTGGAGCTGCGTAGCTCGCGTAGAAGCTCCGGCGCAGTATTGATCTCCTTGCCCTGGTACCGGATTATGACGTCCAATCTGCGCATACCGGCCTTGGCCGCCGGGCTGCCGGGCTGCACCGTGGTGATAACAGCTCCACGTTTGACCGCCAATCCGTTGTAGTATGCGACGTAGTCGTTTACCGTGTAGAGCTCTACTCCCAGGAAAGGCCGCGTGATATAGCCTTTGTTGACCAGTTCCTGAAGGATGGGCAAAGATGAGTTGATGCTTATGGCGTAGCCCATGCCCTCCACGCCGACAGAGGCGATCTTGGCGCTGGTGATACCTATGACCTCGCCCTTCATGTTTAACAGGGGACCGCCGCTGTTGCCCATGTTGATAGCTGCCGAGGTTTCGATCAGGTCATAAAGCGATTCTTCCTCATCCAGGGAGAGGGAGACTTTGAGGCCGCTGATTATGCCCTCCTTGGCTTTAATGCCTTTGCCCAGTGGATTGCCTATGGCTACCACCCAATCGCCCACCCTGAGCTTACCGGAATCGCCTATAGACACGGTTGGGAGGTCAGTGAGGTCGACCTTGATGATGGCCAGGTCGGTCAGAGGATCGCGGTACACTTTGTCGGCGGTGACCTCGCTGGTCCTGCCGTCTGAAAATTGGATGACGACCTTGCGGGCGCCCTCGACAACGTGGTTGTTGGTAACGATGATGCCGGTTTTATCGAGAACCCAGCCCGATCCCGCGCCGGATTGCACGAGCGTCCTGCTGAACATATCGTTGACTACCTGTTCGGTCGTGATAGTGACGACCCCGGGATAGCCCTTTTCAACGACGTCGGCGATATTGGGAAGCGTGGCTGAGTTATCCGAAGGCCCCGGAGATTTCCAGCCGGGATCCAGCGGGGTTACCTTCTGGATGACGGGCGCCGGGGCTGACGCCGGCGCTGAAATGGGTGTTGTGGAGAATTCGATACGGCAGGCGCTGAAGAGCAGCGCCATTGCCATCAGTAAAGCCATCATGGCAGGGATTTTCATATTTGGTTACCTCTATCTGATCGTAATCGTGCTGGGATTTTAGCACAAAGGTATTTGACCGGCAAAGTGGGTACCGTGTTTATCGGGAGTACGGCAGGCGGGGAGACGGTTTGTTGCCGTCCTCCCCGCCTGCCGTGCCGGTATGGATATTATTTGCTCGCTACGTATTCGACTTTAGGTAATTGCGACAGGGCCTGTTTCACCTTGGCCTCGTCGTAGGCGTCGGCTTCCATTTTGCCGGAGAGGAACTGGTCG
>CAYVBI010000270.1:0-2614 GCA_964448985.1 uncultured Dehalococcoidales bacterium | reverse complement strand
TGCACTTTGAGAATCACCACAGTACACTGTTATGAAGTCTACGCCTTCAGCGGCCTGTTCCTCGATGGCTTTAAATATATCATCGGCTGTGGCCTTTACCAGAGGCCCGTATTTTTCGCCGGCCTCAATCATTGCCTGGTATATGGGGACTGTACCTATGGGGACACTGCTCTGCTTTAAAATGGATCGGCGGATCGTCCTGATATCGCCTCCAGTGCTGAGGTCCATGACTGTGTCAGCTCCGTATTTAATCGATACCCGGAGTTTTTCCAGTTCACCCGCAATAGTGCCCACATCTGATGAAGTGCCGATATTAGCATTGACCTTAATCTTGAGTCCTTTGCCTATCCCGCAGGCGCCGCTAACCGGGTGATTAACATTGGCCGGGATCACGGCGCTGCCTGAGGCTATATCCTGGCAGAGGCAACCTGCATCCAGTTGCTCGGCCTGGGCAACCTTTTTCATCTCGGGAGAGATGATACCTTTTTTAGCCAGTTCTATTTGTGTCATCGTATTAAAAATAAAAAACCAAGAGTTGCCGTCTCACAAGCATAACCCTTGGCTGTTACCGCTTCCCTACGCTTGAATTACCAAGAGCAGGTTTCAAGGGTTCTCCGGTCGAACGGAGTCTCAGCCCGCAAGTCTAAGCACCCCCAGCGGCTAATATAATTATTAGCAGTGATTAATATAGCATGGTGACGCCTTAAAATACAAGTAAAACGTGCGTTTTATCGATCTTTAGCTGTATCTGCTCCTGCTGATAAGAGCTATGATGCCGAATACGATCATGGCTATTATTAAAGCTATGATGGTAAAGGCGATAGCAACCACCAGGGGCGAAGCTGCTTTAGAATCAAATCTCCAGGAGTTTGACCAGGATCCGATTTCACCCGCATCGTTAACCGCGCGGACCCGCCAATAATAAGTCCCTGCATCGGGCAGCATGGACCGTTGAAGGTTAAATGAGGCGCCGGTTATATCGTCTTTCTGCATGGCAGTGCTGGTGAAATCGGGCGATTTGGATATTTGAAGTGAGTATTTGATTCCTGAGTTATCTGTATCTGCCGACCAGCTCAGCACATCGAGCGAGGTATCTGTGCCGCTTTGCTGGGGCGCGGGTCCGATTCCAAGTATGCTGCCCGGTGATCTAAATAGTCCTGTCATAGCATCTACCACTGAATTATATCCATAAAAAGTGGCCCCGGGGCCGGGAGAAAGAAGCTGGATTGCCGGTGGCGGCAATGAGCCGGACGTGTAGCTGGCCTGTGCAACGCCACCCTTGTTACCGGCAGCTTCTATGGTATGCGTTTTACCGGCCTTGGATGGTGCTTTCATGGTCAGTTTGAAATTGCCCAGAGCATCTGTGGTAGCGGTTGCATCTGTCGCCGAATTATCATATTTTATGGCGATAATCTCATCAGCGTTAAATCCGCTTCCGTCAATCCTTATATCCCTGCTGCCGATAACGGTGCTGGGTGTAAGCCGGATGCTGGGGTTGACCTCAAATTCAAGGTCAGGGACAATACCGATGGGTGTAAAGCTGCTGCCGTAAACGCCCAGTATGTGCCTTCCCTTAACAGAGGGAGGCACGGTGATGACATAACTGAATGTGCCGTTGGGCTGAGCCACTACATTGGTGTCGATTATGGGTCCATCCCATGTAAATGTAATCCCATCCTCTCCCGCCCTGAAACCGACGCCCGTAATGGTTATCTTGGTCCCGACCGGTCCTGATGCGGGTGTTGATTTACAGAAAGGAGATACAGTGAATACCAGGTCAGGAACGTCGCCCGGGCCCGTAGAGGCACTGGAGGCGCTTACGATGTATTCGCCCTTTGGCGCGGTGGGTACATCGAACTGGGCGCTCCATGAGCCTATTTTGTCGGCCTGAATCGGTGATTTAGACAGCGGACTGCCGTCCCAGTTGAATTTGATATCGCCCTCGTTAGGCGCAAAGCCGTAGCCGAAAATATAGATGCGAGTGTTGATCCTGCCCCAGGGCGGCTCACAGATGAGACTTGGACGGACGGAGAAATTAGATGATGCTGTAATATTTGACCAGTTACTATCATCAGTGACTTTTACCGTGTGCGTACCTTTGGATGAGGGAGGAACATCAAATTTATGGTTGATCTCTCCCGTTTTGGAAACAGGAACGTTTTGTACAAGTTTCTTATCATCCCAGTAGATCGTCGCCACCTTACCGATGAATCCGTCACCGGTTATGGTTATCTTTGCACCCATCTTGCCCGAGTCAGGATTCAGCGTGATTGATGTAGCAAAAACGCGGGCAGGGATCATCAATATGAATAACAGCATGACGGGAAGCAATGCTGAGATGACAAACAAAGTCCCGGGGGAAAGCGATATTTTACCGTTGCGGTATATCAATCCCATTATATTCTCCATAGCTGCAATTACTTGTGAATCAAGTGTTAGCTTATAATAAAAAGGACGATAAATCAATTGTCTAAATGTGATAGGCGGTGGTTTGACACTGGTTATATTATGTTGATAGACTTTAACGCAGTTTCAGCCTCGTCTCGCTGCTTTTTGAGCGTGTCCATGGCCCCGTGGTGTAGCGGTCTAACATGCCACCCTGTCACGGTGGAGA
>CAYVBI010000269.1:0-2648 GCA_964448985.1 uncultured Dehalococcoidales bacterium | reverse complement strand
CGACCGCATTATCAAGCGCCTCTGGCCGCAGTTCAGGTCGATTTACAGTTAGGCGGAGTCGCTGCACGGAGAAGATGAAATGGCAACCGATATGAACGAATTACTGAAAAACGGATTGGACCGGGCGGTGGAGCTGATGGTGGTGGCGGCGCATAACAGCTTCCGCTTCGGCGGCCGGAATACGGTTAAAATAGCCCGCTTGAGCACCGAAGACCAGCAGGAGATCGCGGAGTTTTGCTACTCGCTGGGCGACATGTCTCCGCTGGCGGCCCGCGACGGCAGGTTCCTCATGGAATTGATCAAGGAGCCCTGTGCCCTGCTGATGTTCGGGGACAGGCGGAAGTCCGACTTCAATTTCAACTGCGGGGCCTGCGGCTACAAGTCGTGCGCCGAGATGAACCGCGCCGAGGAGGTTGAATCATTGACCGCGCGCGGGCCGAGCTGCCAGTTCAAGGCCATCAACCTCAATATCGCCTCCGGCGCGGCGGCCTCCATGGCCTGGCGTCTGGGACTATACTGCCGCGTCTTCAGCACGCTGGGATTCGCATCGTTCGCCCTGAATAAGATGGAAGACGTGGACATGGCCGTCACCGTCTCGGTCAGCGTGGCTAAAAACGACCCCTACTTCGACCGGCACCAATACTGGACGGACGAGCACTGGAAGGAGACATTCAACAAGGAATTCCCCACCTTCACCAGGGGATTCATCGGCGCTATCGAACAGGAATAACGCCCGTTAAGGAGACTGGGTTATGGGAAGCAAGGCGCACCTCAACCAGGTAATAGCCTCGCACCTGGTGGAGATCAGGGCCGAGGAATCGCCCGACAGGCAGGTCTTCATTTTTGAAAGGGGCGAACGTGGGGAGGACATCCTCACCTACCGCAAGCTGTACGAAAATTCCAACAAGATAGCCGCCCTTTTTATTAAAAAGGGCATAGGCAGCGGCGATAATTTTGCCGTACTGATGCGCAACCATCCCGAGTTCGTCTATTCCATGCTGGCCGGGACTACCACCGGCGCCGTCATGGTCCCCATAGATCCGCGCAACAGGGGTGAGCGCCTTCAGTATATGCTCAATAATTCCCAGTCGAAGGCCGTGATCGTCTCCGGGGAATGCCTGGAGCAGCTCGAGGAGGTACTCAAGGATACACCTGCGGTCAAACACGTCATCGCCGTATACCTGCCCGAGCAGGACATCCCTGTTTCCCCTAAATACGAAGCTTTAAACGAGACTATCGAGGCCGCGACCTGGGAGACGGTCGAGCAGAAGATCTTCGACGTGCGGCACCCCATGCAGATCGTCTACACGTCCGGCACGACGGGCGAGCCCAAGGGCGTCATGGTGCGCAACAACCGCACCGGTATGTACAACATACTGACCAGCCTGGTCTGGCGATATAAGAAGGACGATGTGCTTTACACGGGTCTTTCTCTTACGCACGGCAATGCGCAGGCGGTGACCTTTTTCCCGGCCCTCAGTCTGGGCATCAAGGCTGTTATCAGTCCCCGCTTCACCAAGAGCCGCATCTGGGACATCTGCCGTAAATACGGCTGCACATCCTTTTCACTGCTGGGCGGAATGATGGCGGCCATCTACAACGAGCCTGGCAGGCCGGACGATGTGCAAAACCCGGTGCGCGTCGTGCTCAGCGCCGGCACCCCGCCCGCTATCTGGGACGACTTCGAGAAAAGGTTCGATGTCAGGATACTGGAATGGTACGGCTCGGTGGAGGGTGGCTTCGCTTATAAGCCCGTCGGCCAGGGTCCGGTGGGATCGTTCGGCAAGACCATTCCCGGCATACTGGAATTAAGAGTTGTCGACGAGAACGACAGCGACCTCCCTGCCGGTGCCACGGGCGAGCTGATCTGCCGCATGACCAAGGGGGAGACAAAGGTTGATTACCTGGGTCTGCCCGACGCCTCCAGGGAGAAAACGCGCGGCGGGTGGCTGAGGACCGGAGATATGGTGCATAAGGACAAGGACGGCTGGCTGTTTTTCGATTACAGGAAGGGCACGGAGCTGCGGCGCTCCGGCGATTTCATCCAGCCGGATTTCGTGGAGATGGTCATAGGCAAGCAGCCCCAGGTCAGCGAGGCATGTGTCTACGGTATACCCGCCGCCTCGGGCGCTCCGGGTGAGAGCGACCTGGTGGCCGCCATCGAGCTGTTCGAAGGGCAAACCATCGAGCCGGGCGCTTTCTTCGCCTGCCTGCAGAAGGAGCTGCAGCCCAACTTCATGCCCTCTTACCTGCAGGTGGTCGCGGCATTGCCCAAGACCATCACGGAGAAGCCGCTGGCGCGGGAACTGAAGGAGTCCTTCGAGCGCGGCCAGGGGAATATATATAAGCTCATCGACTACACATAGACGCATTTAATTAAACGCAGGAGGCAGATATGGGTTACTGCGAACTGGACCTGGATTTACCCGAATTTCATGTCAATTTAAAGGATGAGTTGCACAAGTTCGCCGTCGAAGTGGTGCGGCCCGCAGCACTGGCGCTGGACAAGCTGCCTCCTGAGAAGGTGATAGAGAAGGGTTCACTCTACTGGCAGACCATGGCCCGAATGTATGAAAACGGCTACCACACCGTGTATGTCCCCGACGATTACGGCGGCATGGGATTGGATGCTCTGGCCATGCATATAT
>CAYVBI010000268.1:0-2654 GCA_964448985.1 uncultured Dehalococcoidales bacterium | reverse complement strand
CGACGGTGTTATCTGGGCTTTTCCGCTGTACGTGTTCCTGGTTTGCTCGCAGTATAAGCGCTTTATAGAATTGATCGCCGAGAAGGGAGCGCAAGAAGCTTTTGCCGGCAAGTATACTACGGCACTCAGCACATCTGTGCATTTTTTCGACAACACGGCGCATAACTATATGCATGGTATCTGCGACGACCTTGATATGAAATATATCGAGCCGTTCTCAGCGGACATGGACGATATCATGATCGAAAATATGCGTCGCATATTGCTCAAGTGGGCCGGCAACTTCTTTTCCGCCATTGAGAACAGGGCACCGACCATGAAGCTATATGCCCCGGTTGTTCACAAGAAGTTCGCCTACAAACCCGGCAAAGGCGCGGGCAAGGTTGACACCAGGGGGCTGAAAATCAGGGTGCTGGCCGATATAACTGAAGACAAGTCCAACCTGGCTAAAATGGTTCAGCGCTTCAGCGAATCGTTTAAGGGCGATGTCCAGGTGGTCAGGACCAGCGATGTTAAAATGCGTGGCGGCTGCTTGGGCTGCATGGAGTGCGCCTTCGATAACATCTGCGTTTACCAGGGCAAGGACGACTTTGTCGACTACTTCAATGCCGGGCGTGACGCTGATGTCACCATATTTGCCAGTGAGATCAAAGACCGCTTCTTCTCCTCGCGTGTGAAGATGTTCTGGGACAGGAGCTTTTTCAACGGCCATATACCCACGTCGGTGGACAAGCAAATGGGATTTATTCTTTCAGGTCCGCTCAGCCAGGTGGCCAACCTGCAGGAGATCATCAATGCCATGCCGCAGATAAGTGGAAGCAACCTGGCAGGCGTAGTAACTGACGAGTGTGCTGATTCCGGCCGGATAGATACGCTGCTCGAAGCATTTGCCGCTAAATGCATTGATAACGCCGGGAGTACGTATATTCTGCCTCGCACGTTCCTGGGAGTGGGCGGGCACAAGATATTCCGCGACCAGATCTGGGCCCGACTATCGTTTCCATTTACGGCCGACTACAGGTACTATGAGGCGCACGGCCTGTTCGACTTTCCGCAGCAGGACACCAGGTACCTGGAGTTCAGCAAGCAGATGACAGATATGATCAAGGATCCCAAGATGAAGGAAATGGTGCGTAAGATGATGAAGACCGAGATGCTCAAGGGCTATGCCAAGATGGTCGAAACCAAATAATAGTCAGGTATATAACTTAAGTTGTCAGATATAGGTAAAAAAACAGAGCAGGGTGTAAGCCGCAGCCGCGAAGGTTTTTTCTCCAGGATAGCCGGGCTTTTCAACCGCACTACGATCGAGGAATCGACCTGGGATGAATTGGAGGAGCTGCTGATCTCGGCGGACGTGGGCATGGAAACCACGGGAAAACTGCTGGAACGAGTGAGGAAACGCACCAGGGATGAGAAGCTGATTGAGGGAAGCCAGGTGCGTACCGCACTTAAAGAGGAGATGGTCAGGCTGCTCGATGTCCCTGCAAGGGCTGAAGCCGTGACATCCGGTGCGGTGATGAAGGTGATTCTGATGGTCGGAGTCAACGGGACGGGTAAGACGACGAGCATTGCCAAACTGGCCAGCGATTATAAAAACAACGGTAAAAAGGTGCTGTTGGGTGCGGCCGACACCTTCCGGGCGGCCGCTATAGATCAGCTTAAGATGTGGGGCGGAAGGGTGGGAGTTGATGTGGTGGCCAATCAGCCGGGGGCCGACCCCGGGGCTGTGGTATTTGATACGCTGGAGGCGGCGCGCAGCCGCGCTGCCGATGTTGTCATCATCGATACGGCGGGAAGGCTTCAAACCAAGCATAACCTGATGGACGAGCTCAGGAAGATCAGGAAGGTCTCGGGCAAGTATGATGCCGAACAGGAAGTGCTGCTGGTTATAGACGCCACTACGGGGCAGAACGGGTTATCGCAGGCGCGCAGCTTCACGGAGGCCACGGACGTCAACGGCATATTGCTCTCCAAGCTGGACGGGACCTCCAGGGGTGGTATAGTATTAGCCATCTGCGACCTGCTGCAAATACCCATTAAATATATAGGAACGGGGGAACAGATCGGTGATATCGCGCCGTTCGACCCCGTATCATTTGTAAACGCTATTTTCGGGGATGTAAAGTAAAGATATGTTTGATATTGATTGGAATCCGGTAATACTGACCATTGGCACGCTTGAGATCAGGTGGTACGGCGTGCTGGTCGTACTGGCTGTAATCGCAGTGATAGCTCTTTCACTGGTTGAGGCCAGGCGAAGGGGCATAGCGCAGGATGTCGTATGGGATGCAGGACTATGGGCGGTGGTCGGTGGCATCATCGGCGCCAGGCTGCTGCATATCATCGACAGGTGGCAGTACTACCTTTACCATCCCGAACAGCTCCTCAATTTTGCGGGCCTTGCCATCTGGGGTGCGGTGCTGGGAGGATTGATTGCCATCCTGATCTACTGCCTGGTTAAGAAGATGTCCTTCTGGTTGCTGGGTGATATACTCGCGCCGGGGGCTATTTTAGGGCAGACCATCGGGCGAGTGGGATGCCTGGTAAACGGGTGCTGCTTTGGTCTGACATGCGAGCTTCCGATCGCTGTCATATACAGCAACCCCAACAGCTATGCTCCCCTTGGCGTACCGCTCTATCCTACACAGTTG
>CAYVBI010000267.1:0-2681 GCA_964448985.1 uncultured Dehalococcoidales bacterium | reverse complement strand
AGGGCCACGGCCTCGTCTACACTGTATGCGTTGAAATGTTTAAATTCCTTCACTTTACACCACCTGCCTTCATTTTTTCAGCAGCTTCTCTGACTGCGATGGGATGCTGCGGATAGGTGCCGCAGCGGCAGAGGTTGCCTGAAAGGGCGGCCATAACCTCCTCCTCGGTGGGGTCCTGGTTGCGGTCGAGCAGGGCCTTGGAGGCGACCACGAAGCCGGGGGTGCAGTAGCCGCACTGCATGGCGTGGTTGTTCACGTATGCTTCGATCAGGGGATGGCCGTCGGTGGCGATGCCCTCGACGGTCTCGACGGTCTTGCCGTCGCACTCGATGGCCAGCATCATGCAGGAGAGGACGGGTTTGCCGTCCACGATCATGGTGCAGGAGCTGCAGGCGCCGCGGTCGCAGAACTGCTTGGATCCGGTCAGGCCGAGTATGTCGTGGATGAGGTAGTACAGGGTCCAGCTCGGCTCCACCAAAAAGCTATGTTCGGCTTTGTTGATAGTCAATTTAATGCGGCCCTCCGCGGTCGGCAGGCCGCGTCCCTTGTGTGACTTGAAGACATGGCCTTTCAGCCCGTCCTGCGTATCATGTGATTCACCGCAGTAGGGACAAACGTAATTCTTAGTCTCTTTACTCAAGTTCTCGTCCTCCTCGTTTGAAGCGTTGAATTTCAGTTATATCTTGCCCAGCGCCTTCAGCACCCTTGCCGGGGTAATGGGCATTTCGTCTATCCAGACACCGATAGCGTTGTAAACGGCAGGCGCCAGCAGTCCGGGGACTACTGTTCCAATGTCCTCGCCGATGCCGATCAGCCCGTAGGGTCCGTAGCCCATGCCCGTCTCCACAAGGATCGTCCCTATAGGTCCCAGGTCCTTCATAGTGGCAATTTTATAATCGAGCAAATTTCCGTTGAGCATCACGCCGGTGACCGGGTCATGCACCACCTCTTCAAACTTGGCCCTGCTCACTCCCATGATGCTGCCTCCGTATTGCTGGCCCTCGCAGCTCATTCGGTTGATTACCTTGCCCACGTCATTGACGTTGACCACCCTGGTAACGATTACCTCACCGGTCTCGGTATCCACCTCGACCTCCATGAAATGGGCCTGGCGGCAGAAACGCGGCCGCGGGTTGACCGGATTGTACGCTCCATATTGAATATGGTAGCCAACGGCAAAAAGCGGCTCGGACCAACCGACCCGCGTCCCCAGAAACTCGTCCGTGGCGAAAGGCCCACTCTCACCCGCCAGCCTGACGAAATCGGCCATGCTCATCTGCCGTGAGGGATCGGACTTGACGAAAATAAGGCTGTCTTTTATGTCCAGGTCCTCAGGTTGCATATTAGGAAAGGCCGGCTGGAAACTACCCCTCTGTGTCGGCGAGGAAGGGCTGGCGGCGGATTCAAGTATCTTCTGCTTGAGTATCCTGGCCGCATGGCGCACCGCCCACCCATTGACCGACATATTGGTGGAGGAATCGGGCGTCATGCGATAAAAGCCGCGGTAAACCTGCGGATTGTAATTAACGTCCTTGAGCAGGAAGCCGAGCTCATCGGCCGCGATGCGGCAATAGGTATTCTCGGCATCAACGCCCTGATCAGCGCCCATGGCCATCAGCGTAGCTGCGGCGTCTGTCCTCTCGATACGTATGGCGAATTCACCGCCGCCGCTGGAATCGTCCCACTCATGCGCCCAGGTGAAGCCGACACCGTGCATGCGGCCGTTGGGCAGCTTCCTTGCACCCGGCTTATGCCATGACTCGTCCCACTTGAACTCCGCCTTGCCTTTCTCGATACATTCCTTGAGGCTGTCGCGCGTCGGAAAGCCGCGCTTCTCTTTTTCTTCCCTGGCCCACTCCATGTCATGACCCATGCAGCCGTCATTCTTGAGCGCCACTACCGTGGGGTCCATTCCCAGTTCGGTAGCTACGTGATCGAATATCATGGTCTGGGTAAGCACAGGTGGAAGCATCTCGCATCGCGTAGGGACTGTGTGACCCTTGTTGACCCAGACGGACTTGCTGTGCCCGTGTAAGTGCTGGACCCTGGTATTATCATGTATGTGCAGGGCGGGACTGAATACCGGCCAGATGGCATTGACGTGATAGAGGGTGGTGTCCACAGCAGTGATGGTTCCGTCGTTTTTAAATCCCACTTTAACAAAATATGTTCCTTCGTCCATGGAGCCGCCGAAGAAATCCTCACGCCGGTCGAAGATATATTTGACCGGCCTGCCCACCCTCTTCGAGACGGCGCCGGCGCACCACAGCGGGCCCAGGTTCCAGTCGATCTGACACCAACCGCCGAAGCTGGCCCCCTGGTATAGCGAATGTATCTCGATCTTGCTCATGGGTATGCCGCCGTACCACTCGGAGATGCGGCTCTTGGGCAGGTGAACTCGCTGGTGCTTGAGCCAGATCTCGACGTTGTCCCCGTTCCACTTGAAGACGCCGCAGGGGCGTTCGGGGCCTACCCAGGTATTGGCTGTACGTTTGAAACTGAACTCCACCACTTTGTCCGCTTCTGCAAATCCCTTCTTAATGTCGCCGTGCGTCAATTCGTCGTAAGCCCCGCGGTTCCAGTGGTTCCCGTCGATATATCGTTCGGGGAAGCTGAGAGGGGCCGCTGGGTCGCTGGCCGCCACCGGGTCCAGGTTGAAGGGCCGTTCCTCCCAGTCGATC
>CAYVBI010000266.1:0-2681 GCA_964448985.1 uncultured Dehalococcoidales bacterium | reverse complement strand
GCATTGTCAACGACGGCCCCGTTACCATTATGCTGGACAGCAAAGATAAGCTGGCCTGACCGGCGATTGATATTAATTGCAACCAGTTGCAATTAATATCAATCTATGTAATAATAGCGGCTGATGAGTTGCCTGGGGGTGATCTGCAGCCTCTGGCAGTTACTGCTGATGAATCATCAATTTAAATCTGACGTGCGCCATCCGGCAATTTTCGGGCTGTGCTCGAAATGTCAGGCATGAAGTTATTAATTCGTCATAAACCGTAGAAAATTTGGGAGGTTAACATGCATATACCGGACGGTTTTCTCAGTGCGCCTGTTGCTGTGGCAACGGGAGTGGTTGCGGTTGCGGCAATTGCTGTTGCCGTCAAAGTAACCAATAAGAAGATGGGAGAGAAACAGGTGCCCATGATGGGCGTCCTGGCCGCTTTCATATTCGCTGCGCAGATGTTGAATTTCCCGGTAGCAGGCGGGACATCGGGGCACTTCATCGGGGCGGCGCTTGCCGCGATATTGCTGGGGCCATGGACCACCGTGCTCATATTGAGCAGTGTGCTGGTTGTACAGTGCCTGGTCTTCCAGGACGGCGGGCTGCTGGCATTGGGAGCAAATATTACCAATATGGGGATAATCGCCGGGTTCAGCAGCTACTATATATATAAAGGTATAGACGCGCTTTTTCAACATAAAAAAGCCGGTACTCTTGTCGGAGCCGGTGTAGGAGCGTGGTTTTCCGTAGTGCTGGCGTCATTGGTATGTGCCGCCGAGCTTTCAATTTCGGGTACGTCACCGTGGGCAATAGCTGTCCCTGCCATGGGTGGCGTGCATATTCTGATCGGTGTTGGCGAAGGGCTGATTACCGTGGCTGTTCTTAGCCTGATTATGGCTGCCAGGGCGGATCTATTGAAACTTCAGGTTGCTTAGGAGGACTGATACAGTATGAAATCGAAATGGTGGATTATCGGATTGTCCATTGCGCTTCTTTTGGCGGTTATATCTCCGATCGCCTCTAAATTCCCTGACGGTTTAGACAGGTTTGCCGAGGATAATAACTTCGTTGATAAAGCAAGTGAACCTGCTTTTATGGTAGTACCTGATTACTCTTTCCCGGGCATTGATAACGAGGCAACTGCAACGATAGTTGCGGGATTGTTGGGTACACTTTTGCTATTCGGCTTCGTATTTGGCCTGGCAAGCATGTTGAAGTCCAAGCATGAAGCATAGTTTTATAGATCAATACAGCGGACTCGACAGCTTTGTGCACCGCCTTGACCCGCGTACCAAGCTGATCTGCAGCCTGGCATTTGTTCTGGCGGTGGTTTTAACGCCGGCCGGAACATGGAATGTATTTGTAGTGTACCTGCTGATACTGCTGGGATTGATATGGCTTTCTAGATTGCCGATAAAGTATGTTTTGAAAAGGTCGCTGGTCATCTTCCCCTTTGTAGTTATGATAGCCATTTTTGTGCCCTTTTTTAAACAGGGACAGGTGGCAGCCCGCTATGATATCGGCGCGTGGCATATAGCTATCACCTATGAGGGGCTGGCAGTGCTGATTAATGTCATTGTTAAGTCCTGGCTTTGTATCCTTTGCCTGATCATATTGTCTTCATCCACCAAGTTTGAGGAACTTATGCACGGTATGCACAGGCTGAAAGTACCTCAGGTCTTTGTGCAGATAACATCATTTATGTACCGTTACATGTTTGTGCTGGCAGACCAGGCGATGCGCATGCAGATGGCAAGGGACAGCCGAAACTTCGGTTTAAATCGCAGGAATATCTTTAAGACGATGGGGAATATGATCGGTATGCTTTTTATACGTAGCTATGAGCGCGCGGAGAGGATATATGCCGCCATGCTGTCCAGGGGTTATAACGGTGAGATCATTGTGGTAAATCAGCTCCGTTTCCGCTTACCGGACGCTTATTTTGCGTTATCTATGGCATTGCTATTGATCTGCCCGGCAATTATGTGGTGGTGATTGATGTCGCCTGATAAAGCAGTTGAAATAAGCGGGCTGTCTTATGTATATCCTGACGGCCAGTGCGGCCTGAAAGATGTTGACCTGACAGTATATTGTGGAGAAAGTGTTGCTTTAATCGGGCCTAATGGTGCCGGCAAGTCGACATTGTTGCTCCATTTAAACGGGATAATAAGAGGTAACACCGCTATACATGTGCTGGGATTACCAGTGATTGATAAGAATATCAGGGAGATAAGGAAAAAGGTAGGTATGGTCTTCCAGGATCCTGAAGATCAGCTTTTTTCACTCAATGTATTCGAAGATGTGGCATTCGGGCCTGTCAATATGGGTTTTACACAGGAAGAAATAGACCGGAGGGTAAAGCAGTCCCTGCAAAAAGTGGGTATGCAGGGTTATGAAAAAAGGTCATCTCATCATCTCAGCATAGGGGAGAAAAAGCGGGTGGCTATAGCTACTGTGCTATCCCTGGATCCTGAGCTATTGGCTCTCGATGAACCTACCGGCAGCCTTGACCCGCGGGGCAAGTGGGCTTTAATCGAGCTGTTGCGCAGTCTTCCCGTAACAAAGGTTATTGCCTCTCACGATCTTGACATGGTTGCAAGCCTGTGTCAAAGGGTTGTTATTCTGGATAAAGGAAAGATCGTGGCAGACGGCAAAGCTGATCAAATACTCGGGGACAAAATACTGCTGGCAGA
>CAYVBI010000265.1:0-2683 GCA_964448985.1 uncultured Dehalococcoidales bacterium | reverse complement strand
GCCGCATCTTCCTCATGAACAACGTCCACGACGATGAGCCGACTATATTTGAGACCCGCTGGGCCATGTCCTACCTGAGAGGCCCGCTGACCCGTACCCAGATCAAGGTATTGATGGACCCTATTAAAGCCCAGGCGACTGCATTTACAGCGCCTCCATCCGGGCAGGCAGCGGTTGCGGCAACTCCGGCAAGACAGGTGTCAGGACAGGCGGGCAGGCCCGTAATCCCTCCCGACATATCGCAGTATTTCGTGCCCGCCAGGGGCAGCCAGGCAGGGAGCACCGTATATTACAAGCCAGCCGTGCTCGGCGTGGCGCAGGTGCATTTCATCGACACCAGGTCGGGATTGGACATGACGGATGATACCGCTGCGGTCACAGATATCACCGACGATCCCATACCGGTCAACTGGGACAGCGCCCGGGATGCCGGATTCAGCATCTCAGATTTGGAGAAAGCACCCCGCGATAGTGCTCAGTTCGGGGCTTTGCCGGCCGTGGCCGGCAAGGCGCGCAGCTACGATGGCTGGAGCAAGGAGTTCGCCACCTGGCTCTACGGCAGTAAAAAATACGAATTATTCAAGAGTCCCACCTACAAACAGGTATCCAAACCGGGCGAATCGGAACGTGATTTCAGGATCAGGCTCGGCCAGAGCGCCAGGGAACAGCGCGACGACATGGTGGATAAGCTCAAGCAGAAATACCAGGCCAAGATCAACACTCTGGAAGAGAGAGTTCGTAAAGCGCAACAGGCCGTGGACCGCGAAGCCGAACAGCAGAAGCAGCAGCAGATGCAGACCTTCATCAATGTCGGCTCCACATTGCTGGGGGCCTTCATGGGAAAGGGCCTGGGCACCGGCACCGTGGGCAGGGCCGCCACCACCGCTAAAAGCGCCGGCCGCATCTTCAAGGAGAAGGACGATGTCAACCGGGCCAGGGACAGCGTGGCAACGCATCAGCAAACGTTGCAGGAGCTGGAAGAGGAGTTCAAGGTAGAGATGGACGAACTCGCTGCCCGGATCGATCCTGCCACTGAAGAACTGCAGAAAATATCCCTGCGTCCGGCCAAGAAGGACATCTCGGTCAAGCTGGTCGGCCTGGCCTGGCTGCCCTACTGGCGGTCACAGGACGGCACCGTTGCCGCAGCCTGGCAATAGTCAGGCTTTGCAGCGGCTGCAACCTTCAGGCATATATACCTGTCGCGATCGCAATGGCGATCATGGCTATCTGCGCCAGCGAGACAGCCAGCGTGGCCCATAGCACGGACAGGGATGACACCGTTTTAAACTCGTCCCTGCCGCGTGCGATGAACGACATATGAATTGTAAAAGCAAAAATGCCGGCCAGTCCCATTATTCCCGAGATGACTATACCTGCCATCGATCCCCAGGCCAGGTACAGCAGGCCGAGCAGGATAACAATGACCAGGGGGATATGCAGGCCGAGGAAGAGCGCCGGCCCTCCCGGCAACTTGAATAGTTTCCATTCCTGCCAGTAAGCGGAATCGATCTCATGGACGATGAGCAGTGTGGCGTTGGCCACATAGAGTATCAGCAGCCAGTTTTGCATATCACTCTCCCTGCCGGCCCATCAGAAGATGGAATTATACGGCGATTTTTAATCTGTGCCTGAGGTAAAGGCCCGCCAGCAGACCGAAGACCAGCCCGCCCAGATGCCCCTGCCAGGATATGAATGAGAAGGGCAGCAGGATGACGAAGCCGATGACCACAGCCACCCACAGCGGCATGGGGACCGGTATGGGGAAGATAAATACGCTCACCTTGGGCGCAACCACAGCCAGCGCCCCGCCGAGGGCAAAGACCGCTCCCGATGCGCCGATAGTCGCTACATAGGGCGATGATAACCCGAGGACGAAGAGGCCACCGATAATGCCGCCGGCAAAGTAAATCACCAGGAAATTTCTTGTTCCCGCTACACGGATAAGAAAGCTGCCGAAAAAATACAGTGTCAGCATATTGGTCAGCAGATGTATGAAATCCGCCTGTGTGAACATGTATGTGATGATTGTCCATGGCCGCTCCATCAGGCCACCCCACGATCCGTACAGGCCGAGGTAAGGGATAATGTTGATGCCGCTGAAAGCGGCGATATTTACCCCGAGGTAAACGAGCACGTTGATGATGATGATTACGATTACGGGAATGAGCTCGCCCTCACGCGTCCGATAACGAATATTAGACATCTCTACGTATCCTGATCGAAAGATTAATTATATTTAGTTTATCACGTCCGGCCCTTTTGTCGGCATCAGGCCAGCGTATAGTACACCAATCCATTTTCGTTGTACTTCTTCACTTTTCCCCTTTCCAGCAGGTAAATCAGGTGAGCGATGGTCTCGCCCATGGCGAACCACTGCTGCACTATGGGAAAATCTTTCCATTCTTTGGCCTCGATCTTCCAGGTGATATACGGCGCGACCTCGTATGCAGACTTATCACCCTGCTTGAGCGCGGCTATGGCCTCGTCCAGCCTAAACCGATGATGCTGTTTGAGCTCCTCGATACGCTGTTTGTGCTCGTGCCACGACCTGCGGTGCGCCGGCAGCACCAGTTCGGCCTCGAGGGCGCCGGCCTTGTCAAGGCTCTTCAAATAGTCACCCAGCGCATCTCCCATCTCCGGCCAGTGGGCGATATTGGGCGTGATATCGAAGAGGATGTGGTCG
>CAYVBI010000264.1:0-2688 GCA_964448985.1 uncultured Dehalococcoidales bacterium | reverse complement strand
CTTTACAGAATGAGGTAAATCTATGGGTCGAGAAGCTGGCAAGTAAACCTCCCTTAGCGCTGGCAACGCAGAAAGACATCATCAACAAGTGGATGATGACCGATCTGGAGACAGCCATTGACTACTCGATCCAGACGGTGCTCCTGACCTACAGCACGCGTGATCAGAAGGAAGGCATGCAGTCGTTCATGGAAAAGAGGGAAGCTAAATTTACAGGCCAATGAATATGGACAAGGTAATCATAACGTGTGCTTTGACCGGCGCCCAGCAGGGTAAAGAGGTTAATCCCAATTTACCGACCCAGCCCGAAGAGATCATCCGGCAATCAGTGGATGCCTGGAATGCAGGAGCCGCGATCGTCCATATACACGCGCGGGATGTGAACAACCGACCTACTGCCGATGCAAATATCTTCCGCCGGATCGTGGACGGCATTCGTGCACAGGGCTGCGATGTAGTGCTCAACCTGTCCACCGGCGGAGCCATTGCTGGCCTGTCACTGGAGGAACGAGTCGCCATTGTGCCGCTACTCAAACCGGAGATCGCCTCTTTCAGTGTGGGAAGTGGTATGAGCGGGCGCTGGAACTCTCAAACGGCCCGCTGGGAACGGCAGTTTAACCTGGTTCAGTCTTACGATGACCTGGCGGCTATCGCCCGCACAATGCTGGAACATGGTACTCGACCTGAACTGGAGGTCTACGACCTGGGTATGTTGAATAATGTCGATATGCTTATGGAGGCCGGTATTCTGCAAAGTCCGCTGTGGATCAACCTGGTCACGGGGATTCCGGGGCAGAACCTGCGTCCTTCTGTTAAAGGTGTGGTGCACCTGGTGGAGAGTATGCCGCATGACGCTTGCTGGCAAATATCGGCCATAGGTGGTCAAAACCACTGGCGCATGGCGGCGTTGGCTCTGACTATGGGTGGACACGTGCGCACCGGTCTGGAAGATAACGTATATCTTGAAAAAGGTATTTTAGCGCATTCCAATGCTCATTTGGTGGAGAAAATGGTACAGCTGAGCCGGCTTATCGGACGACAACCAGCCACACCGGCCGAGGTGAGAAAGTATATGCAATTAAAACAATCCATAGTTTCCCCCAGTCCGAACCGCGCCCGAAGGAAGAATAAAAATGCGGATAACTGAATTATTCCACATTTACGTAAGAAGGTTACCAGTAAGATGATTAGTCAGATTCGTACACATAGTGATAATTATGATTTGGTAAAAATACGCAGGGAGGAAATAGCTAGAAAATCAGTTGAAGTATTCATGAAGAATGGGTACGAAGAGACAAGTGTTCGAGATATTGCGAAAGCCTGTGGTATGAGCATAGGTCAACTTTATCACTATATAGGCTCAAGAGAGGACGTGTTGTATTTGACACTGCAATATACGAACTCGCGAATTATTGATTTTGTTCAGAATATATCCGTAAAGTTTGACACCGTCGCTCCTACCAAGGCGTTGCAACAGGCGATTGATGTTTACTATCGGGGAGTTGATAGCATTCAAGATACCGTAATTTTTATGTACCGGCATACTAATAATCTTCGGCCGGCCGCCAGAAAACAGGTATATCAATATAACGAACCATTGGTGGGTGTATTCGAGAAAATACTATCAAGGGGTTGTGAAATCGGCGAATTTAAAATTGAAGATATCGGATTGATCGCTCATAACATTGTCACAAGCGGTGACATGTGGGCGCTAAGAAGATGGTTTCTTAATAAACGATATACGGTGGACCAATATATAAAAAGCCAGACTGCACTCTTATTGATACAAATAAGCACGAAAAATTTAAAAATAACATAGGTGACCTTTTCTTGTTTGAATGAGCATCATTATCTCAAATTGAACAAACTCACGATTGAAGACGTTTTGTAGCACGTGGCGTATGAGGCAGAGATTCTGAACAACACGATAATGATATTTGTGTCTGAGTAGAGGAGGTTAGCATGAACACTTTCCCATACTATACCGAAGAGCATGAGATGTTCCGCGACTCGGTGAAGGCTTTTACGGAACGAGAGATCGCACCGTATAGCCAGCAGTGGGACGAGACGCGACATTTTCCCGACGACCTCTTCCGTAAAGTGGGGCAACAAGGTTACTTTGGCTTACGCTTCGACCAAAAATATGGCGGGATGGGGCTGGACTACTGGTACGTCGGCATTATGATCGAGGAACTGATGAGAGCTCGCAATATAGGCGTCGTGGTGGGACTTCTCATCCAGTGTGAAATGGCTACCAGCGTCATTCATAAGTATGGCAGCGAGAAACTCAAGCAACAGTTCCTTGTGCCGGCCATCCGCGGAGAACGTATTGCAGCTTTGGGTGTCTCTGAGCCGAATGCCGGCTCCGATGTGGCGGGTATCCGTACCACCGCCCGCCGCGAAGGGGATGACTACATAATCAACGGGCAGAAGACATTTATCACAAACGGTGTGCGATCCAACTTCATCACTCTTGCCACACGCACGGGCGGACCCGGCCCTGGTGGTATCAGCGTTATTTTAGTGCCGACGGATACACCAGGCTTTTCTCGAGGTCGCGAGCTGCAGCACACGAATGTCCCCTCCAGCGATATGGCTGAACTTTTCTTTGAGGACTGCCGGGTACCGGTTAACAACCTGGTGGGTGAAGAGGGTAAGGGCTTTTATTACATCATGGATCTCTTTCAA
>CAYVBI010000263.1:0-2706 GCA_964448985.1 uncultured Dehalococcoidales bacterium | reverse complement strand
GATGTCGTAAGGTCCCATCACGGCATCGACGCTCTTTATCCCGTCGAGCTTCTTAAGATGAGTGAGGACCGACTTGGTCTGTCCTACTGATGTAGTTACCAGTACGAATGCTTTGGCTGCCATATTCCCACCTCCTGTATCTCAAATTCTAGCCTATCGCGTTAGCTTTGCGCAAGCTTTCGATATCCTGCGTGGTATAACCCAGGGACTTCATCACCTCGTCCGTGTTCTCACCGGAGTAAGGGGCCATACTCCTCACGCTGCCCGGGGTTTGAGAGAGCTTGAGCGCGATGCCGGGCTGCCTGACCTTGCCCAGCTTGGGATGGTCGAATTCCAGCAACATCTTGCGGTGCAGGAGCTGCGGATCTGTGAATATCTCATCTATCTCATAGACCTTGCCGGCCGGAGCATCGTGTTTGCACAGGATTTCGAACCACTCGTCACGCGTCTTTGTCAGGAAGACCTTCTTGACCTCCTCCGCAGCCTTTTGCCATTTCTCATCCAATTGCGGTTGCAGGAAATGTTCTGGTGTGAAGCTGAATCCTTTGAGGTCGTCCCGGCCGATGGCCTTGCACAGGTTTTCCCAGAACCAGGGCTCCACGCAGCCCACGCTGATCAGCTTCCCGTCCGATGTCTCGTAGGTCTGGTAATAGGGGTAGCCGCCGGACAGCGCCCACTGCCCGCGGGGGAATTTCATGCCTCCTGCGAGATGTTGCTGCAGAAAGAAGGTCATGAGCGTGATGACGCTGTCCGTATAGGAGATATCGACGAATTGTCCCTTGCCGTTGCGCTGTCGTGCGAAGAGTGCCAGCAGTATACCCATAACCCCGTGCAGCGAGGCGCCGGCGAAATCGGCCAGGAAATTCATAGGGATGGCGGGGGGGCTGCCCGGCCACCCGATCAGGTTGAGCGCTCCGGCAATGGAGATGTAGTTGATATCGTGTCCCGGGTTCTGACTGTAGGGCCCGTCCTGGCCGTATCCGCTCAGAGAACAATATACGATACGTGGATTGAGCTTATTGATTGTTTCGTAATCAACACCCATGCGCTTGGCCACGCCGGGGCGGAAGCCCTCGATAACCACATCGGCTTCTTTGGCCAGCTTGTAAAAGATGTTTTTGCCTTCTTCGGATTTGAGGTTGATACGGATGCTCTTTTTATTGCGGTTCATGGCATTGAAGGCCATCAGCGACTTGAGGGCTTCGGCCTCGGCGGGGTCGATCAGCTTGCGTCCGCTCGCCTGCGGCACGGCCTCCACCTTGACTATGTCCGCCCCGAAATCTCCCAGGATCATACTGCACAGCTCACCGGGCGGCATATGTACGAGCTCAATGATCTTGATACCGTCTAATACCTGCATGTAACCCCCCTTTTATACGTGTAAAGAATTTGTGAAACAATAACTATTTCAGCGCGGAAGACAGGTTAGTCAATATCCGTGCCGTCGGCTCGTCCCGGTTCAGCGTGTAAAAATGGAAGTAGCGCACACCGTTCTCGAGCAGGTCCAGGCACTGCTCGGTAGCGAGGTCGATGCCTGCTTTAATGATCTCATTCGGATCGTCCATCTCCTCAAACCTGGTGACGATGGGCACTGGTATCTCCACACCGGACAGTTCGCTGAATCGCTCGACTTTCTGGAAGTCGGTGATGGGCATAATGCCGGCAATAATGGGTATGTTGATGCCGTCCTGCTCGAAGCGGTCCATCATCTGGTAGAAGTGGAAGTTCTCGAAGAACATCTGTGTGATGCCGAACTCGGCGCCCTGGTCTATTTTCTGCTTGGTATAGGCGGTGTCCAGCCCCAGGTTGGGCGATTCCAGGTGGCCTTCGGGATAAACGGCTACGCCGATGCAGAAGCTTTTATAGGTGGCTAGGAAGCGCACCAGGTCGGAGGCGAAACGGAAGTGCTGCTGGCCGTCGAACACAGCGGCCCCGTATTCTTCGGGATCGCCTCGCAAGGCCAGCACGTTCTCGGTGCCCAGGCGCTGATAGTAATTGATGACCGGCTCAAGTTCGCTTCTGCGCGGATCGGCGCAGGTGATGTGCGGCATTACGGTCAACCCGGTTTCATCGTGAAGCTTGTGCACGATATGCTTGGTCTTACCCAGTGTGTTGGCCCCGGCATGCTGTGTGACCGATATGAAGGACGGATTGAAAACCTTCAGGTTTTCAATCCGTTGCAAAAGCCTGTCCTCGCCGATGGGCGTTTTGGGCGGAAAGAACTCAAAAGAGAGGCATTTACCCTGTTCTTTTATAGTTTCCTTTATCTTCATCCGATTGCCTTGAAAACAGCCTGTTTGAGGCCAAAAACAACGTTAATCTTACATGCGCCGAAAGAGGAAATCAAGATATGGCTGCACCCGGTTGCGGATTGACAAACAGCGGGGCGGGCCATATCATGTTGGCCTTATGGATGATCCCCTTGCAACTGCCAAAGTGCTGGTGGGAATAGAGGAGGGTGAGCGGCGGATCATTGCCCGCGAACTCCACGATAGGCTGGGCCAGTCGCTGGCTGTGCTCAAATTGCTACTGGGCGATGCCATGGCCTCCTCTCCGGATAAGGCGCGTTATACGCTGGGTGAGGCGCAGTCGCTGGTAAATGAGATGATGTCGCTGGCGCGCGAGCTCTCCCTGGAGCTTCGTCCCAAGATGCTGGACGACCTGGGGCTGTTGCCCGCCCTGCTCTACCTGTTTGAAAGCTTTACT
>CAYVBI010000262.1:0-2713 GCA_964448985.1 uncultured Dehalococcoidales bacterium | reverse complement strand
AATGGAATTGGCATGTTACTGATAATGCAACTCCTGAATACTTTGCCCAATTAGTCTTGAATGACATAAAGAGAGTATTGTAATTCTTTTTAAGAAAAGGTTTGACTTCTCTTGGATGATATGATATTCTGTATTCAACAATAAAGGAAATAACAATGAAATACTATTATGTACACGGTGACGACTACGGTTACAAATTTTCCGTTTTCTTCAAAGCAAACCTTATTGATGCAAATGAAGATGATATTGTATCTGAGGCTGTTTCTCAAAATTTGATAGATGTTGATATTCTTCCTGATGTCGATGAAGCTAAAGAGATTACGAAAGAAGAATATCTTAAAGGGATAAAAGGATAAAGAATGTCATTGCTCGATGGTGTAATGGCAGCACACAACCCTTTGGAGGTTGTTGTCCTAGTTCGAGTCTAGGTCGAGCAACCATTTTTCTTCTTGACATTTTTATCAGAAGATGATATTCTTTTAGGAACAATAGAGGATAAAAAAATGAAGAAAAAATATGCAAATCTGACTGAAGCTCTTAAAGAAATCATATCTAAGAGTTGTGGTCTATCAGGTCATTTTATCAATGGGTCTATGACAATCAAAATTGATGACACTCGTAATGTCATTTTGAAGATTCTTGAAAAGGGGACTCATCATCATTGGGAAGGTATTTCTGCTCGAATTGTTCATAAAACAAATGGAAAAATTGTAGAGCAATTCTTTTCATTTGAAGAGGGTATGAGACTAGATCCCAAAGCAAATAAGTTAAAAGAACTTCCAATTTATCTGTGGGGAGGATTAGGTTTTACAAAAAATGGTATCGAATGGTATGGAGTTCCTACTGATGATTCTGTTTTTGAATATGTTGATGCCATTGACGATTGGATTGCGGCGTGGAAGTAATAAACGATTTTTCTTGCAATCTTTTTTGTTCTATGATACAGTAGTCCCATAATCAAACACCAATAAGGGAGTTACATCATGGGCGGTCCTCGTATTGATACAAACAAAGTCAAGCAAATTGTCAACGCTCAACCTCGTACCTTTACCGTAGAGGATATTGCAAGAGAAGCGCAAATCTCCGTTGCTTCTGTTTACAATGTCTTCAACGATATGCTTGCAACAGGCGCTATCGTTGTCGATCATAAAATTGGCAAGAAAAAGATGTATGCTGTTTCGGGTAAGGGTAGTGATGATGGCATAATTAAGCCTAACATCATTCATTTGACGCCAGCGCAACGTTTTGACTATGTAGGTACTCTTGTGGATATGGTTGCAACGGGTATTTCCCCTTCCGTCATGGTAACTGGATTGTCGGGTATTGGCAAAACCTTTCTTGTCAAGACTCGTTTGGAAGCGAACGGACTGCAAGAGAATATGGATTTTCTCATGGTAACTGGTCATGCTACCCCTCTTGGTTTGTATCGTCTTCTGTCTGAACATCGCAATCAGCGTTTGGTTTTTGACGATTGTGATTCTATTTTCCATGAAGCTGATTCGGTCAATTTGTTGAAAGCGGCATTGGATTCCTATAACGTTCGCAAGGTCTGTTGGCATTCTTCTCGTTTGCCTGATGATTTAGAGCCGTCTTTTGAGTTTGAGGGACAAATCATCTTTGTCTCTAATTTGACAGCGGATAGAATTGATGAGGCGGTCAAATCTCGTACCTTTGTCATTGATTTGCAAATGAGTCGTAAAGAGATTTGTGAGTACTTGTGGACGCTCATAGACGATATTGAACCTGCTATGCCGCATGATGAAAAGGCTGAAATCCTAACTGAACTGGAGTTGCGTAATGCGTCCTTTGAGCAATTCAATATCCGTACATTCATAAAGGCTTGTAGGGTTTACAGGGGGGCAAAAGCAAGCGACAAGAACTGGAAAGAAATGCTGACTGTTTTGATTTAATCTCTTGACATAGGGGATAGAATCTGATATTCTATCCCCTATCAACAATGAATGGAGAAAGGAATATGACAACAATAGAACTTCCTTGTTTCGGTATCAAAGTTATAGTCGATGATGATGGTGGTGGGAGTATCAATAGCGATTTGCATGAACGTAATGAAGACATAGGTACAGTTGCTGGGATAGATGAAGGGTTATACAACTGTATGATTGATAGCATTGAGTCTTTGATTTTAGCTCATGCTGTTGCTGGAGTTGATATTAGTTCTCCTGCCTATATTGAGGGCATTGAAACGGCTGTAGAGGCTTGTGCGAATCAATAAAATATCTTGACATTGGAGTCAGGATTTGTTATTCTCATGTCAACAATACGAAAGGTACAAAACATGAATCCAAAGCAAGCAACAGTCAAGTTTTTCAGAAATCATAACCATGGCGCTCCTATTCTCCGAAGGGTCTGTCATAAGAGGAATGTCGCGGTAAGAGCAACGGAGTTTGTTGAAGTATGTTAACTTGTTCCTAACTCTTGGGATTGGTTTTGGGGAGCAATCTCTGAAAATGCTCCGTTCTCTTGGGGGGATAATAACCGTACTCTTATTGATGCACAATTCTTTGCAAGTCATTGTGAGGATGTATTGGATAATCTCAATGATGCTGAATCAACGACCGTAGGAGCAAAGCGGGAATGGCTCAAAAAGGTTCGCCGTCTTGGGCAAATGTACATTGATTTGGAAAACTGAGAAAATATCTTGACATTGGAATAAGGGTTTGCTATAGTCTGTTCATAATCAAAAACAAATAAG
>CAYVBI010000261.1:0-2717 GCA_964448985.1 uncultured Dehalococcoidales bacterium | reverse complement strand
ATTTCATCGCCTTCCTGATTTTCGGCACAGCGGTGGCCGTAACCATCGGCAGAGGTATGATCGACGTCAACTCCATCAACGAAACGGTCATACTGGCAGGCTTGATCGGGGCTATTAGCTGGAACCTTATCACCTGGTACCTCGGACTCCCCAGCAGCTCCTCACATGCCCTCATCGGCGGCTATGCAGGCGCGGCCATCGCTAAGAGCGGATTCAGCGTCATAATCGCGGAAGGCTGGTACAAAACCCTAATATTTATAGTGCTTGCGCCGGCTATAGGCTTAATTTTAGGCTATACCTTCAAAGTAGCTTCGTCATGGATGCTGTGCAAGCAGCGGCCTGGAGTGGTAAACAAGTGGTCCCGCATTTTACAGCTCTTTTCCGCTGCCTTTTACAGCCTGGGGCACGGCGGCAATGACGCGCAGAAGACCATGGGCATCATCACCAGCCTGCTTTTCACCGGCGGTTTCCTTACCGAATATCTGGTTCCCCTCTGGGTGGTCCTATCGGCTCATGCTGCCATCGCCCTTGGCACTCTTACCGGGGGGTGGCGCATCGTCAAGACTATGGGGCAGAGAATCACCCGCCTGCGGCCCATCGACGGCTTCTGCGCAGAGACCGCCAGCGCTATCTCCATCTTCCTGGCTACATATCTGGGAGTGCCGGTCAGCACCACGCATGTTATCACAGGGGCCGTCTCCGGCGTTGGCTCCGCCAACCGCTGGACCGCCGTGCACTGGGGCGTTACATTGCGCATCGTTTGGGCCTGGGTACTGACCATACCCGGCGCGGCAATCATAGCGGCCATCACCTATTTTCTGCTGCAGTCGATCATGGGGCGCGCCCTGTTTTAGCCATTGAAACAGCCACGTGCTAAAGAGCCGATATCAGTCCGCCGCTACCTGTTAAACCTTGCGCAAACCAGCTTGTAGATCTCGGCAACTACGATTATAGTCAATGCGCTGGACACCGCCACCGCCCAATCTTCAATACTCAGGGCAAAGGTATTAAAAGCGCCCTGAAGGAAGGGAATATAGACTACAAGTAAGAGCAGCGTAAGCTCCCAGCCGACGGCGGCCAGCAGCCACCTGTTCTGGCTGACGCCAAGGTTGAAGATCGACCGCTCCAGCGAACGGCAATTGAAGGCGTTGAAAAACTGGATGATGATCAGTGTCACGAAGCACATGCTCTGGGCTTCCATGAGGTCCTTCCCTATATTGAGGGCCCATACGAAAACAAAGAGGGAAGCAAGGCAGGTCCAGATTCCTGTAATCACCATATAATTGACCGTATTGCCGGTGAAAACCGTCTGGTTCCGCGGACGCGGCTTCCTGAACATGATATCCCTGGAATAGGGATCGACAGCAAGGGCCAGCGCAGGCAGCCCGTCGGTTGCCAGGTTAACATAGAGTATCTGTACTGCGATCAGCGGCAACGCACCGCCCGGTATGCCCATGAGGGGTCCGAACAGGATCGCGGCGGCCATGAGCAATATCTCTCCCAGGTTACATGAGAGCAAATAAACAAGGTATTTCTTGATATTGTCGTAAATGGCCCGCCCTTCCTCCACCGCCGCCACGATCGACGCGAAATTGTCATCGGTCAGAATCATGTCGGCAGCTTCCCTGGTGACATCCGTGCCCTTGATGCCCATGGCTATGCCGATATCGGCCTTCTTCAACGCAGGCGCATCGTTGACGCCGTCCCCCGTCATGGCTACCACGTGGCCTTTGCGGGCCAGCGCCTCTACCACGCGCAATTTATGCTCGGGCGAGACCCGGGCATAGACATCCACTTTATCCGCCGCCTGGTTGAATTCATCCTGCGACATGGCGTTTATCTCATCCCCGGTCAGGGCCAGGCCGCCCTTCATGATGCCCAGCTCGCCGGCGATGGTGACGGCGGTCAGCTTGTGGTCCCCCGTTATCATGACCGTCTTAATACCTGCTTTATCGCAAACTTCGATAGAGCCCTTGGCCTCCGTACGCGGCGGGTCGATCATGCCCCCCAGGCCGAGCAGCACCATTTCCCTCACCGTAGTTTCGTCTGTTCTGAACTCACCGGGCAGTCGCTTGTAAGCCGTGCCCAGCACCCTGAGAGCTTCAGAGGCCATCTTGTGAATCGTGGCATGGATGCGGGACCTGCCCTCATCATCCAGCCTGACCTCCCGGCCATCCCGGTAAATATAGTCGCAGGCATTTAAGATAATCTCTGCAGCGCCGTTGGAATAGGCAACAACGCCGTCCGGCTCTTTGTATGCGACCACCATCCTCTTGGTCTCGGAGGTGAAAGGTATCTCTCCGACCAGAGGGTTATCGTTTTCGGTCTGAAATTCCATCAGGCCGGCCTTGGCTCCCGCCACCAGAAAAGCCCCCTCGGTGGGATCGCCCTTGACCATCCATCGGCCATCCTCCTGGTAGAGCTTGGCATTGGAGCAGAGGTTGGCCGCCTTCAAGTATTTTTGCAGAGCCGGATCAGCGGGGTCCAGTGTTACACTATCCCTGGAAAAAACGCCCGTCGGTTCATAGCCGGTGCCGGTGACTTCGATGAACTGACCATCCAGATAGATCTTTTTCATCGTCATCTGGTCCTCGGTCAACGTGCCGGTCTTGTCGGAGCAGATCACGGTAGTACATCCCAGCGTCTCAACAGCCGAGAGCCTGCGCACCAGCGCATGGCGTTTGACCATGCGTTTAACCCCCAGCGCCAGCGATATG
>CAYVBI010000260.1:0-2740 GCA_964448985.1 uncultured Dehalococcoidales bacterium | reverse complement strand
CAAGTTCGCCCTGCGCAGGTCCATCGACTTCCCCATCGTCAACTGCGCGGTCATGGTCACCCGCAAGGACGGCAAGGTTTCAGCGGCACGGATATGTCTCAATGCCGTCCACGTCATACCCTACAGGGCCGTCAAGGCGGAGCAGGCCATAACCGGCCGTGTCCTCAATGAGGCGGCTGCGGAGGAGGCCGGCGCAGCCGCCGTGGCCGAGGCCAAGCCGCTCGAACACAATAAATACATGGTGGCCATCGCCAGGACGCTGGTCAAAAGAGCGCTCCTGGCCTGCGCGGGAAAATGACCGGGATTATATCTCTGGTAAGTACAATAAAGCTCTGTCCCGGGCATCGTTTCGCATGAATGAAAGCCGGAGGTGATAGTGAATTGCTGTTTTCGATGTTGCTCTCAATGATCAGTTTTTCCATGGGAAGAGCCGTTAAAAATAATAAGGCGATCAAGGAGATGATGGCCATCCGTAATCTCGTCTTTGTGATAATGACCGAAGACGGAAAGATGGGAAGGCGCTTTATTTTCAAAAACGGGAAATACTCTTCGGATAAAGTGCTGAAAGACTACAACATGGCCTTAGTCTGGAAAGATCCTTCTATAGCTTTCAAAACGATGGCCTTTGGCGGCGAGACAGGGTTGCAGGATGCCATGAACAACTGGAATATGAGGCTGGCAGGCGACCCGGGCTGCTTAAACCTCTTCGGCCTTTTGCTGCTGGTCTCGCTGGGCAAGATGAAGAGGCAATAATCATGAAGATCAACCTCCACTACGACAGGCTATCTGGAAAATCGATCAATGTGGAAAAGTTTAAAAATGATTCTCCAGTTGAGGTGCCCGTTAAGTGCACTGTCCGCGATCTGCTGTCGCTGCTGGAGACGCCCAAGGAACGCCAGGCATCCATGCTTGTTCATGTTAATGATGAGCCGGCATGGAACACCACCATCTTAAAGGAAAACGACTCTGTCAAGCTTTTCCTGATGATTGGCGGCGGCTGAAACCACAGTTTGAACCGGGCGCCATCATCACGGTTTTAATCGCGAATTTATATGGATATGATTATTAAAGGGAGGGAAAATGGCTAAAAAAGAGTACAAAACAACTTTCGATCAGCTGATAGGAGACCTGCTGTCGGGCAAATCATTCTACGACCTGATCGAGTGGAAAAGATTCGTTAATAAAGAGACCACGGCATTTATTGTTTCGGATGCTCAGAATGAGGTGCTGCATAAGGACGGCAATATGAATGTCCTAGGAACCTGGAAAGTAGCAGAGGACCTGGGCGTGGTGCGGAATATTAAAAATATCGTGGTCGCCTGTCGTAAAAAAGAAATACCTGTATTCTGGATACGTCAGGCGTTTCTGTCAGAAGGTAAGGATCTTTTCCCGGGGACTTGTTTCGAAGCACTTATCAGCTATCTGCGCACCGCCGTGCCAACCATTATGCTTGACGGCAGTTGGGATATGGAAATTATCGATGAGCTTAAGGCCGTCATAGAGCCCAAAGATATAGTCATACATAAACAAGCGCTTGGCGCTTTCGAAGGGACCAACCTGCAGACTTATCTTACGCACATGGGTATCAAAACGATCATTGTATGTGGATGCATACTTGATCAATGCGTGGAATCCACCATACGCACCGCGTGGGACCGCGGTTACCTGTCCGTGCTGGTCAGGGATGCGTCGGCCGCTGGCAGCATGGAGGCCGCCGATATGGCATGCCAGAGGATGGGATTAATGATGGCACCTGTAGTAGATACAGGCGAAGTCATCAGCTTAATAAACAGCCTGTAATGAGAGGTCCTAATACCAGGCTATAAATATGATAAAAAGCCTGAAGCTCAGCCGTTGTTGTTAATCTAATTATAGTATTGCGAATCAGTCTGAGGAGGGGAGAGCCTTGGGCTTCTGCAGCTCCATCTCTTTACCGTCGCAGGTGATGGTGCCTTCTCCGGCCTTGGTGCAGAGTACCTCGGTCCCGCAGACCTCGCACTTGAATCTCTTGCCAAGCTGGTTTGCCATGTTATCTCTCCTGTAAAGGTCTAAATATTTTTTACTTCTTCTGTTCCATGGGTTGACCGCAGCAGGTTACCTGCCCGTTGCCGCCCTTGGTGACGATGAACTCGGAGCCGCACTTGCTGCATATGTATTTCTTGCCGATCTGATTGGCCATTTATAAATCCCTCCGGACTATTATTTTAGTCTCAATTCAGCCTTGATGCAAGATGGAGCTATAGCTCCATCTCATGGAAATCATCCGCCACTATCAATTTAGCTGCTGTCATCTTCTGCACATCCTCCGGTGTAACGCCGGGTATCGCCTCTTTGAGCATCAACCCTTTAGGCGTAACCTCGATGAGGGCATAGTTGGTAACTATAACATCCACACACTCTTTGGCCGTCAGCGGGTAGGCGCACACGTCCAGTATCTTGGGCTCACCTGTTGGGGTGAAGTGCTCCATGGCAATGATCAATTTAACAGCGCCCACGGCAAGGTCCATCGAGCCTCCGATGTTGCCCGTCTTGCCCAGGCCGCGGGCCGGGTTGTTCCATCCGGCCAGATCGCCTTTGGCCGACACCTGCAGGGCGCCCAGCACTGCCACATCCATGCGTCCGCCGCGGATCATGGCGAACGATGTCTCGACATTAAAATAACTGCTTCCCGGCAACTCGTGGATGAACTGACAGCTGGCGTTGATACGGTCCTGGTCCTGTTCCCCTTCCTCTGCAAGTG
>CAYVBI010000259.1:0-2745 GCA_964448985.1 uncultured Dehalococcoidales bacterium | reverse complement strand
CTTTGTCTGGAACAGAAAGCTATAATTAAGGGTGAAAATAAAGCAGGAGAGATGACTGACAGCGGTACAACGGACAAGAAGCCAAGAGGTGTGATCCTGTACTATTCAGGAACGGGCAATACCCGGCTGGCCTGCCGCTATATCGCGGCCAACGTTAAAAGCATCGATCTGGAGCTGGTCAATATGGTCGGCGGCCATGTCCCTGACCTGCAGGACTGCGCAGTCGTCGGGATTGCCACCTTTACAGATTTTCTGGGCGCCCCGAAGCTTGTAAAGACATTCGTGGATATATTGCCTCTCCAGAAGAACAGGCCGGCCTTCGTGTTCAACACCTACGGCTTCATCAACGGCAAGACACTCAAGGACCTGGCACAATTAGTGGCGGTACGCGGATTTAAGGTGGTTGCGGGACATTCCCTGCACACCCCGGAGAGCTATCCGCCTATGATAGCGGGCGGACGCGGCAACGAGCAGGCGCCCAACGAAAAGGAGCTCAGGGCGTTCAAGAAATTTGTGGCCGGACTTGAAGAGGCCTGTAACCGGATCAGTCAGAAGAAGGAAGTTACGAGCCGCAAGATATCCATCGGCCTGCTGTACAGCCTGCTGCCCGAGTTCTCTCGCACACGGTCAAAGCACGATATGGGGACCAAGTACGTGGATGCGGAACTGTGCAAGCAGTGCCATACCTGCGAGAAGCTGTGCCCCTACAGGGCCATCAAGCTGGACCCCGGGCCCGTCTTCGACATGGATAAATGCTACGGCTGCTGGAGCTGTTTCAACCACTGCCCCAACAAGGCCATATACACTAAAAAGTACCGCGGATTGGGCCATTATCCCAGGCCCATCGACAGCCTCAAGCAAAAGCTCGCTGTGTAGGCCGCGTGCCCACCTCTTCATAAGTGATACCCCACTGTGCAAATAGTGAGTTCAGTTGCCGTGCCAGCGGCTGTACCGTATATATCGGTCTATGGCGCGGGCAGCCCTTGAGATCGACGGATAAACAGGTAGCCCCAGCTCTGCGAACTGCGCCCTAGCCTCTTCCTCCAATCGCCTTGCCTGCACGGTAACAGAGTTATGCAGAACCACGGCCAGCGGCTTGGAAATAGATTCCTTGAGCGCGGTCACCACCTCAATAAAACGGCCCATCAGCACCGATCTACGGGCGAGTGCCCACAGGTCCAGCGGAAACTGCATTATGATGATGTCCACGTCCTTCGACTCCGCGATAGACTGCATGGACTTTATGTAATGGTCTTTTCCACCTGCCGGGGGTATATCCACGGGATTCCTGAACATGCTGCCGGCCTCCGTTCCGTATATGCCGTGCAGCGTTCGCCTCAGTTCAGCCGACAGCAGCGGCAGATGCAGTCCCGCTGCTGTGACATCATCGGCGGCCTGGACACCCACTCCCCCACCCGAGCCGGCCACGACTACGTTTCTACCTGATGGGACAGGCATGAATGCCAGTGTAACACTTATGTCAACTAATTCCGACATACCGGTTACCTGAATAACGCCGAGCTGGTTAAAAAGGGTTTGCCATACGATGGTAGAGCCTGCGATGGCGCTGGTATGCGAGACGCAGGCCCTGGCGCCCGTTTCAGTATTGCCCGCCTTGTAAATTATAACCGGTTTGGCCTTCACCGCCCGCCTCAGCGCCTGTTTGAAACGTTCGCCGTCCTTTATGCCCTCGATGTACATGGCGATTATCTCCGTATCCGGGTCATCCGTTAAATACTCAAGGAAATCGCACTCGTTCAAGTCGGCTGCGTTTCCGTAGCTGATAGCCTTACTGAAGAACAGTCCCCTCACCGATGCCTCGCGTATACAGTAAATGCAGTTGCCTCCGCTCTGTGAGATCAAGCCGAGCGGCCCGGAGAGTGAGGGAAATCCGGCCTGGTCGGGATATTCGCCGGCAAACGTCAGACCGGCTGAGGGGCAGTAAATGCCCATGCAGTTGGGCCCGATCAACCTTACTCCGCCCTCTCCGGCTATCCGCAGCACCTCCTCCTCCAACTGTCTGCCGGCCGAGTCCTCGATCTCGCTGTAACCCGATGTAAAGAGGTGCGCAGCCCTGACCCCCTTGGCGGCACAGTCGCGGATCAGCTGGGGCGTATGGCGAGCGGACACGGCGGACACAACGTAGTCCACCTCGCCCGGTATCTCGGCTATATTTCTATAGACCTTCAGCCCGTTTATCTCGCCCCCCGCTGGATGCAGCGGGTATATTTTGCCTCTGTATCCGAATTTGATCAGGCTCATCAGATACCATTGGGCCGGTCCGGGTTTAGAGGCATCGGCCGATACTCCTGCCAATGCGATAGACCGCGGCCTAAAGAGGAAATCAAGGGGGTGCTGTGTCATAAGTCACTCCTGCTCGCTGTATTCGGCTGATTGTATATCGAAAGCGAGGCTGTGTACAAGCCTATGAACATTTTACAAATTCACGGAGGTGGACAAACCCAATCGATCAGTACAGTGCGGCAGTCGACTTGACAGTACGTCGGCAATAAAACTAACATAAAACCTGATCATGCGGGTGTAATTCAGCTGTAGAGGGCTTGCTTCCCAAGCAAGACGTCGAGGGTTCGAATCCCTTCACCCACTCCAGATTGATGAAGGTAAATATTACAACTTCCCAAGGAATGCTCTAAATAGAGGTATACGGTGATTACCTTATTTATTGCGGATAATGGCCGTTTTATTTGCCAAATGCTGGAAATCCAGTGATATCACTGCCAATAA
>CAYVBI010000258.1:0-2751 GCA_964448985.1 uncultured Dehalococcoidales bacterium | reverse complement strand
TGATTACCAGGTTTGATCCGCTTACATATGGTGTAGACGGTATAAGACAGTCCTTGATCGGCGCGAGCACTTTTGGAATTGGCCTCGACCTTCTCGTGATCGTTGTGATCGCAGCGATATTACTGGGAGTGGGAAGCTATCTCTTCGAAAGGATCCAGGCGTAGGAAGGCTCCAACCCAACTATTATATCTTGGACAATTTGCTGCCTATTTATTCGTAAACCTTTTCCTCGGTTGCTTCCTCGCCAGCTATACCAGAAATGATACTAACCTTTGAGTCACAGGACACGGCCGATGGCCGCTCCATCTCTAATGGCGAACATGATGTTGCCCGGGGCTCTGGCATCGCCCAGCAGCCACACTTTTTTAGGTACGCTGGCGCTGATTTCCCGATAAAGCCGGTTGTCTGAATTGTATCCGACGGCCAGGACGACAGTATCAGCCGCAATAGTTTCCTTTCCTTGCGCAGTAATGACATCCACGCCGTTTTTCCCGATGGCAGCAACCTGCGTCCCGAGCATCACCTTGATATTCTTATAGGCGAGCATATCCTCGAGCATCTTTTTATTGGCTATGAAGAGGGCCTCTTTGCCGAGTGTCATCAGACCACTTAGAGCTTCAATCAGGGTGACCTGCCTGCCTTTTTCTTCCAGCCACAGGGCCACTTCGCAGCCGACCTGGCCGCCACCGATTATTGTAACGCGCCGGCCCGCCTCTTTTTTACCCAGCAGGAGGTCGGTAGCGGTGCACACATGCGGCAGGTCAACGCCGGGGATGGGCGGGACCTTGGGGGTTGCTCCCGTGGCCACGACGATCTCATCTGCATCCAGTTTCCCGATCTGGTCAAGCGTCAGTTCGCGTCCAGGCTTCACCTTCACGCCGGCGTCCTTCATCTCTTTTTCATACCACTTCAGCAGCCGTTTATCAGCATCCTTGAATTGCGGGACAGACCCCGCCACAACCACGCCACCAAGGCTGTTGTTTTTATCATAGATGGTAACATTATGCCCGCGGAGCGCGGCAATCCGGGCAGCCTCCATGCCTGCGACACCACCGCCGATTATGGCTATCTTCCTGGGAACCGCAACCTTCTGCAGCCCTGCATACTTTTCGTTGAATAGATCGGGATTGACCGCACATGTCATAGGCAATCCCGCAAAGTCATGGCCAATGCAGCCATTGTTGCAGCTGATACAGGGACGTATAGCTTCATCCTTCCCCATCCTGGCTTTGCCGGCCCATTGAGGGTCGGCCAGCAGCGCCCGGCCCAGTGCAACGGCATCGACCATTCCATTTTTGATGGCATCGTTGGCCAGTTGAGGCCTGGTTATCTTGCCCGGGCAGATGACGGGGATCTTGAGCTGCGCCTTCACCTTTGCCACGTCTTCCAGCCACAGTCCGTCTTTCTGATACATGGGTGAATAAAGCCAGTATATCGAGTCGTAGCTGCCGCAGGCCATCAGCAGAGCGTCGAACCCTGCCTGCTCCAGCTTTTGAGCAACTGCGATACTTTCTTCCACGTCGCGGCCGAACTCTTCGAATTTCTCGCCCGGGACAGCGCTCTGCTGTATGCCTTTCATATAGTGTTTGGCAGCCAGGCGGACGGTCACCGGAAAATCAGCTCCGCACACAGCCTTGACGCCCTTCACGATATCGGTAAATACCTTAACTCTCCCTTCGACCGAGCCGCCATATTCGTCAGTGCGGCGGTTGAAAGCGGATGTTCCGAACTGGTCACCCAGGTAGCCACCGTAGATTCCGACGAAATCCACGCCGTCGCAGCCGGTCATCAGGCAATTAAGAGCAGCCGTGACAGCGCTCTGGACGAGGCGTTCTATTTCTTCCCTGGTCAGCGCCCGGCAGGTGGTGCCCGGGTCCCACCAGTTGGGGTTTTCGGACGGGGAGATGGGCGCACTGTTTATCAGAAAGGGCGGCATGAGTCTGCCATTGCCCACTGTCATCTGGATAAACAGCCTGGTATTGTACAGATGGACCCGGTCGACCACCTTTTTCAACTGGGAGAGGAAAACTTCGGGTTGATCAAAGGGCGAGACAAAGATCGCATTTGCTTTCTCTATATTGGCATTAAGCGGGAAGGCGCCGGTATAAATCAGGCCGACTCCCCCTTTGGCGCGCTCTTCATAGTAATCGATGACCTCGTCAGTGATATTGCCGTTCTCGTCCAGCCATCCACCGACCATCATCGGGCTCATGACAATCCTGTTTATTAACTCGAGTTTACCGATTTTGAAAGGTTTAAATAATTCGGGATACTTCAACATTTATATTTCCTCCAGACTATCTACAACATCTTCGATGGCTGCGCCGGCATTTGATCCACAAAGCAACCTCCGCTAATACGCTCCAGCATGGTAACATGCAATATCGATTTTGTCAATATCGTTTATAATTTTATGGATTAGTTTAACAATTGACTAATTTCTTATTCCGTATTGCAGCGTATTTATTCGTAGACCTTTTCCTCCGCTGCTTCCTCGCTGCTGAGGGCGACGTCCGCCTCGATGTTTCTCTCGTCCACCGTCCTGGACAGCAGTTCCTTGTAAAATTCGTCCGGGTTGCTAACCGCTTTAATTCCGACACCGTCCGCCTGCGGTAGCCTGCCGTGCCGATACTGCTAAATGCGAGGTAAGGTCGAGCTTTGAATAAATGTGCATCAATTGTTACAACTAAGTACTGGCAGTGAGATATGAGTAAATAGACATATAACTACCAACATGCTATCTTTGATCTT
>CAYVBI010000257.1:0-2759 GCA_964448985.1 uncultured Dehalococcoidales bacterium | reverse complement strand
GTATCGTCAAAAGCGGAAACGAGATCACCTGGATCAACGTTACCGCCGAGCCTATCCCGCTGGAGAATTTCGGAGTAGCGATTACTTACGGGGACATCAGCGCACGCAAGACGCTGGAGAAAAAACTTGAAAGAGAACGCCGGGATCTCAAGCTCATTATCGATTCTTCACCGATAATTATTTTCTATAAAGACCATGACGGCAGATTCATTCGCATAAATAAGACATTTGCTGAGGCGCTCAATATGTCTGAAGACGAGTTATTGCGTAAAACAGTGTTTGACATCTACCCGGTTTCAATGGCACAGGCTATGACGGATGATGATCAGGAGGTGTTTAAATCAGGCCGTCCCAAACTCAACATAATAGAGCAATACGAATCCGCCAGCGGTACAAGATGGGTGCATACGGATAAAATCCCGATTCTTGACGAAAATGGCGTTGCAGTCGGCCTACTGGGATTTGCGCAGGACATCACAGAGCGAAAACGTGCCGAGGAAGCGCTTCAGGAGAGCGAAAAACGTGTCAAGCTGAAGCTTGATGCAATTCTTTCTCCCCAGGGGGATATCGGAAAACTGGAGCTTGAGGATATCCTCGATATTCAGGCGATCCAGGCGATAATGGATGATTTTTATAAGCTTACCAATATGTCGGCGTGGATCCTCGACCTTAAAGGTAAAATCCTGGTCGCCACAGGCTGGCGAGATATATGTACGAAGTTTCACAGGGCTAACCCCGAGACGTGTAAGAACTGTGTCGAGAGCGATACTGAGCTCTCTGAAGGGGTGGAGCCGGGCACATTTAAAATCTATAAATGCAAAAACAATATGTGGGACCTGGTGACACCCATAACTGTGGGAGGGAGACATGTCGGCAACCTGTTCCTGGGCCAGTTTTTATTTGACGATGAGACCATGGATTCTGAATTTTTCCGTTCCCAGGCACGTCAATACGGGTTCGACGAGGTTGAGTATCTTGCCGCACTTGAGCGTGTGCCACGATGGAGCAGAGAGACGATTAAAAACTCCACGGGCTTTTACTCGAAATTTGCCCACATGATCTCAACCCTGAGCCACAGAAATATCCAATTAGCCCGTTCATTGACTGAGAAGAATAGTCTTTTAGATGCGTTGCAGGCCAGCGAGGCACAATACCGCCTGCTGGCAGACAATACGGTTGATGGGATATGGCTTCTGGACATGAACCTCAAGCTTACATACTGTAGTCCCGCATCGGAAAAACAAAGCGGTTTCACGTTACAGGAGATAATGGAGATGCCGCTGGAGCAGTACTTCACGCCCGAGTCGCTCAAAGTGGTGGCTGAAACATTTTTAGAGGAGATTCCTAAGATACAGGCCGATCCGGATTACAATCCCATTATAACTCTTGATCTGGAATATTATAAAAAAGACGGCACAGCCTTTTGGGCGGAAAGCAAGTTCAGCATAATACGGGACAAGCTTGGCAAACCGGAATACGTACTGGCCATGGCAAGGGACATCACCGAGCGCAAGAAAGCCGATGAATTGCTGCGGGCAGCCGAGGAGCAGTATCGCCTGCTATCGGAGCATACGACGGACACCGTATGGCTGATGGATATGAACCTCAAGACTACATACCAAAGTCCGTCCGTGCAAAGAGTCCGCGGCTTCACTCCCCGGGAGATTGAAGAGATGCCTTTGGAGAAGCATCTGACACCGGAGTCACTCAAAATAGCCACTGATGCGTTTTTAACAGAGCTGGCTAAAATTGAGGCCGACCCGAATTACAATTTTCTGATAAAACTGGATCTGGAATTTTACCGCAAGAACGGGACAGCCTTCTGGTCAGAAAATACATTCAGCCTAATCAGGGATGAGAACGGCAGGCCGCTATCCATTCTGGGCGAGGCCAGGGACATCACCGAGCGCCGGCGGGCGGAGGAGGCTCTGAGGCAATCGGAAGTAAAATACGGGACAGTTTTAGAGCAAATTGAAGAGGCCTACTATGAGGTGGACCTTGCCGGCAACCTGACTTTTTTCAATGAGGCAACATGTCATCAGTTGGGCTATACCACAGAGGAGCTCATGGGGATGAACTATCGGGTTTACACATCCAAGGACGATTTGCAGCGTGAGTACGAGATATTCAACGAGGTCTACCGGACGGGAAAGCCGAACACAGGCTTTTCGATATCTCGAATTAGAAAAGACGGAACACCAATATTCACCGAGAACTCGGCTTTGCCCTTACGAAGCGAGGACGGCAGGATAATCGGCTTTAGAGGGGTTGCCCGCGACATCACCAAGCGTTTACAGGTCGAAGATTCACTGCGCAAGAGCGAGGCTCAGTATCGCCTGCTGGCGGAACACATAACGGACGCCGTAGTGTTGCTGGATACGAATCTCAGGAGTACATATATGAGCCCCTCTGTGGAAAAAGCCCGCGGATTTACTGCCGAAGAGATTAAAGAGCTACCCTTCGAGAAGCAGATGACGCCGGAGTCACTCAAAATTGCCTCTGATCTATTTTTGGAGGAGCTACCCAGGATAGAGGCCGACCCGGATTATAATCCCATTCTTACATTGGAACTTGAGGTCTACCGCAAAGATGGCACCACCCTGTGGTCGGAAAACAAGCTAAGCGTCATTCGCGACGCAAGCGGCAAGGCATTGTCTATCCTGGCCGAGTCAAGGGACGTCACCGAGCGCAGGGAAGCCGAGAGAAAGCTGGAGCAAACACTGGCGGCGCTGGTAAAAACCCTGGCCGACACCGTGATC
>CAYVBI010000256.1:0-2765 GCA_964448985.1 uncultured Dehalococcoidales bacterium | reverse complement strand
CCGGACGCGCCCGTCGCCCAGCGCAATATACTCGGCGTGATCGCCAAGGTGGGCATGGATCTGGCGGGGCAGGTGCTCAACACGCGCAAGGAGAACCACTGGATCATCCAGACCGTGGGCGGACGCCAGATACACCCGGTCTTCGGCCTGCCCGGCGGCGTCAGCAAACGTATATCTGAAGAGGACAGGACAAAGATCGAGGAGATAGCCAAAAGGGATGTCGCCTTCGCCCAGCTCTCTCTCAAGGTCTTCGGCGATATCGTACTTAAGAACAAGGCCTACGTGGACATGATAACCAGCGACACCTTCACCCACCAGACCTATTATATGGGACTGGTCGACGATGAGAACAGGGTCAACTTCTACGACGGCAAGGTCAGGGTCGTCGACCCTGCCGGCAAGGAGTTCGTCAAATACTCGCCGCGCGACTACCTGGAACACATCGCCGAACACGTGGAACCGTGGAGCTACACCAAGTTCCCCTTCCTCAAGAAGGTGGGCTGGAAGGGCTTCGTGGACGGCAAGGACAGCGGCGTTTACAGGGCCACACCGCTCTCACGCCTCAACGCCGCCGACGGCATGGCCACACCGCTGGCACAGGAAGAGTACGACAGGATGTACTCGACGCTGGGCGGCAAGCCTATTCATCATACGCTGGCCACGCACTGGGCGCGCCTGATCGAACTGCTCTACGCTGCGGAGAGGCTGCTGGAGCTCTGCCAGGACAGGGAGATCACAGGACCCAATATCAGGAACATACCCACGGCCAAACCGACCGAGGGCGTGGGCATCGTGGAGGCGCCGCGTGGGACTCTCACCCATCACTACGTAGCAGACGAGAAAGGCTGCATCAAGAAATGCAACCTGATCGTGGGAACAACCAACAACCAGGCCGCACTCTTCATGTCGGTTAAGAAAGCGGCCGAAGACCTGAACAAGCCCGGCCGGGACATACCGGAGTCGCTGCTCAACCAGGTGGAGATGGCCTGGCGGCCTTACGATCCCTGCATGTCCTGCTCGACCCATACGCTGCCCGGCGCCATGCCCCTCGATATTACCGTGCTCGACGCCGGCGGCAACACGGTCAGACGGCTGATCCGCTAATTTTTTTACCTGATTAAAATGTTGGACCGGTTTAGTGTCTTTAACCGGTGTCTACATATGAACATATTTAAATATGCTGCTTAGCATTTACCGCAGCAAACAAAAAATAACAGAAGGAGTTGTGTATGCAGAACCGGGTCATATCCAGGAAGGACCTGGCAGGCTTCGTCGATGACCTGATCAAGACGAAGGCTGCAGGTGAGGTCATCGGCATCAAGGAGCAGGGCAACAAGTTCAACTTCGGTCCGCTCAAGAGCAGCGGTGAGTTGCGCCTTGATTATGACATTTCGCTGCTGCCGCCCAAGAAATACTTCTTCCCGCAGATGGAAACGGTGTTGAAGTACGAGGTCGGCAAGTCACCCAGGGTCGAGCCAGTGGTGGGCGAGAAGGCGCTGTGCATCATAGGCGTCCATCCCTTCGACATCAGGGGCATCCTGCTCTTCGACACCGTGTACGGGGGCAAGGACCCCGATCCCAACTACTTCCTCAAGAGGAACAAGGCTATTATTATCGGCGTCGACTGCCTGGCGCCCAATCCCAAAGCCTTCGCCGCCAGCATGGGGACCAATGTCACGGACGAGGGCTTCGACCTGATGCTGACCGACCTGGGAGGCGACTACTTCGTCACGGTCGGCACCAGCAGGGGCAACAGCCTCATCGGCAAGGCCAAAACGAAGGACGCCACACCGGACGACCTGGAGAAACGCGACAAAGTTCGCAAGGATGCCGAGAAAAAATACAAGGTGGCGCTTAAAATGAAGCCCGACGAGATACCGGGCCTGCTGGACGCCACCTGGGAGAGCAAGGTTTTCACGGACAAGGCAGCCACCTGCTTCAGCTGCGGCTCCTGTGTGATGGTCTGCCCCACCTGCGTCTGCTTCGATGTGCAGGACGAGATGTCGCTCAATCTCAAGGATGGTGAGCGCTACCGCCGCTGGGACGGCTGCATGCTGACGCAATTTGCCAGCGTGGCCAGCGGAGAGAACTTCCGCGAGCACAAGGAGCAGCGCTTCCGCCATCGCATGTACCGCAAGGGCAAGTACCTGGTGGAGAGATACAAATATCTGGGCTGCGTCGGCTGCGGCCGCTGCGCCATCGCCTGCCTGGCAGAGATCGCCAGCCCGGCTGAAACTTATAACCTGCTAAAGGAGGCCAAGTAATGGTTATGCAGCTAACCGCCAAACAATCCATCCATCTCCCCCGCACAGCCGAACTCATCAGGGTAGAGAAGCTGAGCGATCGCGAGAAGGTATTCGAGTTCAAATTCGAGGACGGCAAGGAGCTCGGCCAGAGGCCGGGTCAGTTCGTCGAGGTATCCATCTTCGGCGTGGGCGAAGCCCCCATCTCGATCAGCTCCTCGCCCACACATAAAGGCTCTTTCGAGCTGGCAGTCAGGGCCACGGGCAGCGTGACAGACAAGCTGCACACGCTGGAAAAGGGCGCCAAAGTGGGCATCAGGGGTCCTTTCGGCAACGGCTTCCCCCTCGAGACGCTCAAGGGCAAGGACCTCCTCTTCGTGGCCGGCGGCATCGGCCTCTTCCCCCTGCGCTCGCTGATCAACTACGTCATGGACAACCGCAAGGATTTCGGCGAGGTCAATACACTCTTCGGCTGCCGCTCCCCGCAGGAGAGGCTTTTCATAGGCCAGCTGGCCGAATGGG
>CAYVBI010000255.1:0-2780 GCA_964448985.1 uncultured Dehalococcoidales bacterium | reverse complement strand
GTATAAATTGCACATGGTCTCCAGGAGACGGTTATACTAAGCTGGGGGAAGGTCACTTTAGCCCGATTATCTACCCGTGATATGTGAATCAGCTTCTTCCAATCTGAACGAGATAGCCGGAAGCTACATGGACCGTGTCAACGGTATCAATTGTTAGCAATCTGCTGGCACTACTTAATATTGACTGATATGAATCTGAATTATATAATGTAAGTTAACGAACACTTACTAAATATTATCAATAAATACAGGCCAATCTTGCAGTATAGGAGGTACGATGAGAAATAGGAAAGGCTTTCTGTGGATGAACACGATGGCCATAATGCTTGTTTTGGCCTTGATGGCCACGGCGGCGCCTGTGGTAGCTGATAATGGCCTTCGAAGTGGATATTCAAAGATTAGGGACTGGGATAAGGCACATGAGGCTTTCAGCTTTGTAAAGGCTCTTGCTGATACTGGCATGTACGGTGGTGCTACGACTTCGGGAGGGGACTTCTTCATCGCACCCAGGGGAATCCATGTTTTTGACTCTCCCGGCATCATTGATATGGGACTGATAACGCTTGCTGCCATAGGCGAGGCGCCGGCATCCGGATATATAGAAATGGCAACGCCGCTTGACGGGCATTCGTACGTTGTGCGGTCAGGTGGAAAGTACGGCAAGTTCTACATTGATGAAACCTACGATTGGCTGGACCCTGTCGAGTATGGAATTCAATGGGTGTATCAAAGCAATGGCGCCAGGACTTTTGAAGGCGCCGCATCTTCTGCGCAGCCAACTACCCCGGGACAAACGGGGACCGTAGCAGAGACCGGGTGTACTTATGAACAGTACATTGCTGCTTACAATAAGCTAACCTCTTTGATGTCTCAGGGCAAGGGAAATACGCCGGAAGCACAGATAGCATACGAACAATACGCAAAGATGAAGGCCTGCTACGAGAGCGGGAGCTCGGGAACTGAGCCTGCTACCACTACTCCAGTTCCAGCAGGCAGTTGCGTTTGGACAGGAACCTGGCAGATGGACGTGGGCGAAATGATTCTTTATCAGACGGGAAATCAGGTCAGCGGCACGTACACGCATAATGCTGGGCGCATTACGGGTACCGTATCGGGCAACATTCTGACAGGTACCTGGTCCGAGGCGCCGTCCTACAGCCCACCCAACGATGCCGGAGATGTGGAAGTGGAAATTTCCGCCGACTGCAACTCCCTCTTTTGCAACTTGCGGTACGGCTCCTCTGGTGATTGGTGGGGCTGGGACGGCACAAGAATTGGCGCAGCACCTACTACGACTACGACTACGACGACTACTACTACTACCTCTGCGAGCACTTTACCACGTCAAACATTTTACTACCCTTATACCAATTGGACTCCATACCAGAACGGGCAGGGTACGGTGAGCCTGAAGCAAAGTAACCTGTGTATTAATTCTATGAATGCTGGAGGCGCCTGGGCGGAGACAACCAGGTTACACGATATCTCAACTGACTATATGGTAGAGCTCGATTTCAAAGTCACAAAGCAAGATAATCATTACATTATCATCTATAATGATGGCTACCTTCACCTTAATATTGATTGGGGCACAGCTTTATCACATTTTCAACCGGGGGCGCCGTTGCGTCAATTTCCAGGCAATTTGCAACTCAACCAATGGTATAAAATCAGGATGGACGCCCATCCGTCTCAAGGGACATTTGATGTATACATAGACGGCAGCAAAGTCAGTACCGCTACCGGATTAACCGCCACAAATACAAGCGATTTTCGTTCCATTCACAGCATGGTGAATTGTACTGACTGCATCTTTTTTGGTAATCCGGATGCTGGCAGCAATTATTGTCGGGGCAGTGCTTGCTGGAGGAATATAACGGTAATTGGCCAGCCGAAAGGCGCTACGTCGCAAACAACCACAACCACAACCACTACCCCTACACCCATGCCGACGCCGACAGCAAGTGCAGGACTCGTCCTGCACCTCCCGTTTGACGGTAGCTACAACGATGCTTCAGGATATGGGAACCACGGCACACCTAAGGGAAGCATGCGCTTCGCCAACGGAGTGGTCGGGCAGCAGGGTGCATACTTTGATGGAAATAGCTATATTGAGATACGGGACAGCAACTCGCTGGACCTTTCAAGAGCCTTCACCTTTTCCGTTTGGCTGTATAAGGAGGATGCAGGAGCAGGTGGATATGCGGTCGTACTGTCAAAAGGGGACACAGCTGCGACAGATGATAATTCCCCCTATGCCCTCTTCCACGACTATCCTGGGCTGTCGCCAACCGTGCGGCTAACGAAGGACAATAGATGGACCGGCCTCATATCCGCGGGGGCAAGAACGGATTTCAAGCAGTGGCATCACCTCGGTGTAACCTGGGATGGGAGGGATGTGAAGTTCTATGTAGATGGAGTGCTAACAGACACGCAGACATGGCAAGGCCCTCTTCCCAACTCGGCGGCCAGCCTTCTCATAGGCTGTGATCCCCCAGGCGTCACTGAATACTTCAGAGGAATGATGGACGACCTGAGGATCTACAACTATGCCCTCTCAGATAGCGAGGTCCAAGCTGTCTACTCGGGCGCAGGACATGCTACACCTACACCTACACCTACACCTACACCCACAACTACACCCACAACTACACCCACAACTGCAGGCACGGCGCTTATTGCTGGATCCAGAACTGTAGCGCCCGGTAGTACAGTTCAGGTGCCGGTTAATTTCCAGAATGCACAAAACGTTGGCAGCCTGGGCTTCAAACTGGGTTACA
>CAYVBI010000254.1:0-2840 GCA_964448985.1 uncultured Dehalococcoidales bacterium | reverse complement strand
TGGAAATCTCTCATGTTCTGAGGGCGGAGGAATGGCTTTCCAGCACGCCGCGGCACGTGCTTCTTTACCGTGCCCTGGGCTGGCAGCCACCGCACTTCGCGCACCTGCCGATGATACTTGGCCCGGACAAATCCAAGCTCAGCAAGAGGCATGGCGCCACGGCCATTAATGAATACCAGGACCAGGGATATTTGCCCGAGGCCATGGTAAACTTCCTCACGCTGCTGGGATGGTCGCTGGACGATAAAACCGAGATAATGACAGTGGATGAGATAGTCAAGAATTTTTCCATTGAGCGCGTCAGCAAGACTGCCGCCGTCTTTAATATTGCCAAGCTGGAGTGGATGAACGGCATGTATATACGTGCCCTGGGGCCGCAGGAGTTTAGCGGCAGGAGCCTGCCATTTGTTGAGCGGGCGCTTCCCGCCGGGGTGAAAAGGCCCATAGATGCGAGGTACCTGGAGAAGATAGGCCCGCTCGTGCAGGAACGGGCCAAAACACTCTCCGAAGTACCCTCGCTGGTGGATTTCTTCTTCAGCGATGCGTTGGAATATGAGAGCAGCCTGCTGCCGGGCAAGCTGGAGAAAGGTCAGGCCGTCGAGGTTTTGAAGAAAACCCTGCAGGCACTGGACGGTAGTGCGGGATGGCATGCCGCTGAACTGGAGACAGAAGTCAGGCCGCTTGCTGACGGACTTGCTCTCAAAGCCGGTCCCTTTTTCGGAGTGCTGCGCGTGGCTGTTACGGGCCGTACTGCCTCGCCGCCCCTTTTTGAAACTATGGAAGTGCTGGGCAGGGACCGCTGCATGGCGCGCCTGAAAGCAGCGTTGGACAGGCTTGAGCCGTAAAAGAAGTAGCCAGGCGGATTTATCATCAGGTAACAATACCGATGCTTTTACTGCCGGCTATTCCTTTGCCCGCGTATAGCTTTTACCATAGTACCAAAAATTACCCGCCGGAATCCCCCCTTTGTAGGCGTTGAGGCAGGAGGTGGTACTGCGTGCGGAAGAGCGGGGTGGCCATCGCCCAACCGCATGATTTAGCCATATTCGGTCAGATTGCCGTGCCCTTCGGGCGATTTCCTCGTTAAAGCCCTCGACTTCGCGGGCGTCTACAAGCTTAAGCTAACGGGATTCGTTAAGCACCCGGCTGTAGAACCCGTGTTTGCGGGCATTCTGGTTGCCCCTGGGGGCGCCTGTCGGTTTCTTTTCCATCATGAATTACTTTCAGCAGGCCGTAGACGATGAGCAGAGCGGCCAGCTCGTAATTCCCTTCACGAAGTGCTTTTTCGAGTAAAGACATGGGATTTGGCGCTCATAATAGCACATTTGTACTGTAATAAAAAGGGGTGGGGCAGGGTATCTACGTTTTACGTACACGAGCATCTGCATGTTGTAAATGTTCCGTGGGGGTTGCTACCCCCCCCGATAAAGAGTAAGATAGCGGGAGTTTATGGATGCAATGGCATGGGCATCGTGTTACAAGTTATTTCTGTAAGGTTACCGGGGCAAGACAAGGCAAGGGCTATGCTTAACAGAGGGAGAAGGTTAGATGGATAAAAAGAAACCGCCGGTTAAAAAGGGTATGGGCTGTTCAAGTGCTGACCCCACAGGGAGCGCGCAAACTGGGGAGATAGTCGCCTTGTCCGAGGAAAGATACCGCAATATCCTGGAAAACATGCAGGATTCATATATTGAAGTGGACATGGCTGGCAATTTTACCTTCATCAATGAGGCTTTATGTCAGAACGTTGGATATACCAGTGATGAATTGATAGGAAAGAACTACAGTATCATCGCACCAGGTGATGAGGAGATCCGAGAAGTCTTTGCAGCCTACAACGAGGTATATAAAACGGGAGAGCCGCACAAGGGTTTTGCCTTCAAGGTCCTGCGCAAAGACGGCACCACCGGGTACGGAGAAACATCGATTTCGCTCATAAAGGATGGGCAGGGCAGGACCGTTGGGTTCCGCAGCGTGGGGCGGGATGTTACAGAGCGCAAGCAGATGGAGGAGACGCTGCTCCTATCGGAGGAAAGATATCGGTCCATACTTGACCAGATGTATGACGTCTACTACGAAGTAGACCTGGCCGGAAACTTCACCTTCGTCAACGAGGCTACCTGTAGCAAATTAGGTTATGCACAGGCGGAGATGATTGGGAAGAGCTACCGGCTCGCGGTTCCCGAATATGATATTGACAAACTTTTCGCTGCCTCTAAGGCGGTATTCAAAAGTGGCAAGCCGAACAAAAGTTTTTCACACAGCATACTGCATAAAGACGGCAGCCTGATGGAAGCCGAATCTTTCATCGATCTTCGCAGGAACAAGCAGGGCGAGATCATAGGTTTCAGGACTGTCAGCCGCGACATCAGCAAGCGCAAGAAGGCGGAAGCGGCGATGGTAGAGAGTGAGAAGAAGTACCGCAATCTGTTCCACAACATGAGCAGTGCGTTTTCACTGCATGAAATAATCACTGACAACAGCGGTAGACCAGTGGATTACGTCTTTCTGGCAGTTAACCCATTATTTGAGAAGATGACAGGCTTACAGCAGAAAGACATTGTAGGAAAAAGGGTTACAGAAGTACTGCCGGGAACGGAGAAGGATCCAGCGGATTGGATTGGCACCTATGGTAAAGTGGCACTCAGCGGTGAGCCGATCTCATTCGAGCAATATTCGGAGGTTCTAGACAAGTGGTATTCGATAGTAGCTTATAGTCCAACTGCACGGCAATTCGCTACAGTATTTGCCGACATCACCGAGCACAAGAAAACTGAGGATGCGCTGAAGAAGAGCGAGGTTCGATATCGTGAATTAATAACGAATCTCGATGCCGGCGT
>CAYVBI010000253.1:0-2874 GCA_964448985.1 uncultured Dehalococcoidales bacterium | reverse complement strand
CGACCGCTGCTCATTTTGGTACTGTAGTTCAATCGGCAGAACAAAAGATTCTAAACCTTTGTGTTGCAAGTTCGAGTCTTGTCAGTACCACCATTTTTCTTATTGACAATACTCACTAGATGTAAGTCTTTTGAAAAAAAGACTTACATCTTCTCACGGAATGTGATACGTTAGAAGCATTATGTAGCTAAAGGAAAGGCAAGGGGAACATGCAAGTGGAAATAGGAGATTGGCAAGTAGACCTTATTGTAGATGATGATGGACATCTTACTGTAGGAATTAACCACGCAGACGGTAGTAAGGTACATCAATTGGAAGTAGATGTAACTGCCAATGATACGGAATGGGCTGAAAGGTTTTCCACTGAATGTGTGGAACGCGCATATATAGACAGTCAGAAATGTACTGATGATTTCTCTGATTTGCTCCCGGTTACTGATTGAAGAATCTACTTGACATGTAATGCGTTTTATGATACAGTAATGACAAATAAGGAGAATCAAAATGTTCAAGATTTATAGATTGTATGATTTGGATGGCACAAATTCGTCAATGGCGCATAAGTCATTTGTAACAGAATTTGATTCACGTGGAACTGTTGATTTCAAGAACCTGGTTACAGAAGAGATTAATCGTGCTAACAGACAAGCTAAGAGAGATATGTTTGCCTACATGAAACAGCATAAGGGCGTTTACACATATCGTGTTCTCTATGTGTCATAAAGGAGAAAAATGAAAAACAAGATTAGACAAGAGATTGAAGATTTTTACGGATTTGTTTTGAGTCTATTTGGCAATGATAGTACTCATCTGGCTGAGTTTATTGCTCTTTGTATTGTTATGTCATGAAAGATGTATGAAATCTGAAGAAGAAATACGAAAAATAATTCTCAAAGAAGCGAGAAAGGTAAGACGATGGGTGTTGCGAGAGGGCGGTCTATCTGGTACACTTGGAATGTGTAGAGACGCTTCTGTACGTTTGAAAGCATCTCTGAAAAAGCAAGGCATTATTGTCAAACATATTCATGGTATTTTTAAGGTTGATTATGAGTCCCCTAAGCATGAAAGTAGAAGACGTGCTAATACTCATTGTGACGAAGAAAGACATGTTTGGTGTGATTGGGGTGGGAAACCTATTGATGTAACAGCAGATCAGTTCAATTGTAAACTACTCGGCAAAAACAGAATTCCCGCAATTATCTTTGATTCACACCAAGAAAGATTTCTGGCGTGTAATGGAAGACCTTTTTATGCCCAAAAGTAATTTTTACTATTGACATTCAGAATGGTTTATGATAGTTTTGTGCCATAAATGAGGAATTGAGTATGAACGAAGCAATTGATTTTATAACAAAGTATTGCAACTTTTCTAATCCGAATCATATTTGGATGATGAAAGGTATTTCTCGCAATAAAGATAATGATGAATCTGGCGTGAGATTCATGCGTCGAATGGTCCTTACCAAACCATCTGACATTGTTGATTGTCATAAAGAAATACATCTACTTGCAAATGATGCACTTACGACATATCGTCTTTATGCATCTTTGAATGCAAGAGATGTAATAAAGGCTACATTTGCATTTCAGAAGAAGATGATTGACATTGGTATGGGACTTGCACAAGGTCATGATGATGCTTTAGCAATGAGTAAGAAAGCAGGAAGCATTTGGAAGACCGAACTTGAACAGAATTGTAATCGTGGAACAAAACGGTTTCTGTTGGATGTTGACAATGATGATGGAACAAAAGCAATGGCGATTTTAGCTTATTTGAATCAATATGTCAAGACAGAAGTGTTAGTTTTTCGTAAGACAATTTCTGGGTATCATATTGTATTTAATGCTTGCGATACTCGTCAGCTTCTGGTATATTGTAAGGAAATCGGGGCAGAAGTTGATTTGCAACGGGATAGCATGGTCTTTGTTGAACAATGGAAAGGTGGAGAATGAGTAAAACCATACAATTTCAAGTGCCAGTTTCAGTAAGTTTAAGTGCGGATCAAATTACTGAAGCTAAGAAGTTTGTCAATCTGGCTCTGTTAGGGGATGAAAATTGCAACGAAATGGCTGATGATGGATGTATTGTTCCTAAGTATCCCTATAATCAAGTATTGATAGATGCCCACTTTGCGCTTCATAGTGGTCATACAGTTTATCTGACAGCAACAGTTTTTGAAAATGGCACCATAGACTTTACTTGTTAGAGGTAAATAATGGGATTTGACACGATACATAGAAACCGTCGTTATTTAGATGAGAATGAAGACCACGAATTGACTCCTGTTATTCATAAACGGACACGTCGTGATAGACTCATAGATAATATGCCTGATTGGAAACGGGAACGTAACTCTAAAGGAAGAGTTTTTGATTCCAAACCAAAAGGCTTTAAGCATCGAAAATGATTTAGACAAGTAGCTGGCTGAACGGTGTAAGCAGGCTGGTAAAGCTGTTCCGGACAATCCCATAATCACCATGGCTATAATTATGGGAGGGAAAGGATGCGGGTTCGATTCCCGTCTACTTGTCGATTCTTCTTGACTTTTCCACGGAATGATGCTAGGTACGAATAATGAAAAACAAGAAATATATCATACAGGCTACAAAAGCAAATCAACTTATTGTTGACGGTCTGCTCCAATTAGGCGCACAAGAGATTGAATGTAGTTATACACGTATGTTTTCCATTACTACTAAGTATGGGGAATTAAGAGTTAGTCTCTCACCATCTGAATTGCACTTTCTCTATACTTGCTTTTCAAGATTCGTTGATGTTGAAAAGGCGAAGGGAACAGGGTGTAATCCCTATAGCGGAAAATGGAATTGGCATGTTACTGATAATGCAACTCCTGAATACTTTGCCCAATTAGT
>CAYVBI010000252.1:0-2874 GCA_964448985.1 uncultured Dehalococcoidales bacterium | reverse complement strand
ATGCCCTGGTCCCGGGGCACAGCGTCTGACACGAGGGGGACAGCCGAAGCCAGGCCGGCTCTAAACGACCTGCAGGGTTGCCATCGCCGTAACGGCGGGGGCGGCCCGGAAAAAACCCCCCGCAAGAGGTCGAAAATTTTGCGCGGGGGTTCCCGGATGGATAAACCCGGGGCCGTAAAACAGCCCTGAGAGGGTTTACCGGGTTTAAAAAAATCAGGAGGAATAATGAAAACAAGGTTTCCAAGCATTCTTGGAGTTTTCGCAGCTATATTGATGGTTGCCTCCTTCGTGGTCCCGATGAACATCGCAGCGCCGACAGCGGTGACTGCAGACCCGGGCATCATGAAGTGGGACACCGTCTCAACCCCCGGATCAGTATTCGGAAAAAATGACCTCGCCAATTACCATTCAACCGCCGCCACGACGTGGAACGGCATGGGCAGCGAACTTCAGGATTTAGCCGTTGCCAATGACGGCATGACTTTCTACGGCGTAGGCCGGGCATCCCTCGGCTCCCTGAATGATGCGCTGGCCGGGCGATTAATTAGCGCGCTGGCCAAGTCGACGAGCAGCGGCATAGCCGCCAGCACAGCCGTCACCACCGCTCTCAAAAACACGGCAGGCTTTGGTTACGCGTGGTTGGGCGCCGCTGTTGGTACCCTGCCGGTCAACGTTTACAACGTGGCAGTGGCCCCGGACGATCCCAACTTCGTCGCCATCACCAGTGACTGTTCTGTTGATGCGGCTGGAAATCTGGGCCTCGGTACTGGCCCCAGGCGCATCTGGGTCTCCACCGATGGCGGCTCCAACTGGGAGCTGGCCTTCGACGGCGGAGATGTTGCGGCTCCTACCTTACTTGCTGCTACCGAGTCTATCCGCGATATCGACATCTCCGTCGATTGGGGCGGCAAGCGCGATATCGGTTTTGTCACTCAGGATAGCACGGGCGTCGCAGCCCGCTGGTTTGTGAGATCTTCAAGCGGCTTCAACAACTGGCTTGTGCAGACTAACCCGGGCACCGCCTTGATCGCCCTGCAGTTTTACGCCATCAGGTTCTCACCGACCTACAATGCCGACGCTTCGGTAGGGCTTGTTTTTGCCACCCCCGCGGGTACCGCCAATCCAGACTGTGGCACATTCTTCAACGTAGCCATACGCGACCTCAACCAGAACGTCACCAACGGGTGGGCTTATCCGGCCGGGATGGGCGTTGAAATAAGCAACCCCCAGACTGCTGGAACGGGCCTCTCGCCGGTAGTCGGCACACTTAACAATGCATGGCTGCAATTGCCGTCAGACTTCTCCGGACAGTCGGCCTCGCTGCGCAGGGCTTATATCAGCACTGACGCATTTGGCCAGGCTGCTGGGGCCAAGTATGACGGTATCTTCCGCGTGGACGATAACACGGTATATATGCTGATGGACACCAATAACACGCCTAATAAGTCCATCTATAGCATCGCATACTTCGGCACTTACGCCTCCGGCAAGCTGCTGGCAGGCGAGCGCATGGGCTTCCCCTGCACGGCGACCGTTCCCACCTGGTTCACGGATTCGCCGACCACCTGTCCCGTCCCATGCTGGTACCCGGCGCTTAAGCCAACCACCGGCGCTGCCTCGCAGGGTTTCTGCCCAGGAGGCCTTGGCATACAGGACGGCGTTGGCGCCGCACTGGTCGCCTGGAACGTCGACGGCTCCCTGGCTTATGCCGCCACCGGCTCTAACGCCGTTACCTTGTTCAGCGGCGCATATTGGGCGCCGTGGCTGGTGGCCCCCCATGCCAACGATGAATCGGCTTTCGCCATCAGCCGCAACAACGGCGAAACGTGGAACCAGATCTGTTTCATCGACACCACCATCGACTGGTTCAACGACGTGGCCGTGTCACCCGACTGCACCACCATTTACCTGGCCTCGGCTAACCGCAATGGGCCGGCTTTCGACCTGTGGTGCAACTCTTTCGACAGCGTCTGGCGCTCCACCATCAATCCCAACGTAGCTGCCCCGCTTCCCGCCATACCACCTCTGGGCTTCTACTGGGAACGTGTTTTCTGCCATACCACCTCTTACAGCTGCAACCAGACTCAGACCGATCTGCCCATACTCAGGGTAGTACCGTCCTGCACCGACAAGCCGGACGGCGAGATCGTAGGCTGGGCCGCTCAGAGGGCCGGAAACGCCGGAATCAACGGCACCACCACCGGCACCGGTGGCTCCGGCGTGATGGCCTGGTCTCCTGACTTCGGCGACTACTGGGCCATGCTATATCCCAGGTACCCCGTACAGGACTTCGCCTTCGAATCCAGCACTACTCTTTACGTAGTAAGCACGGGCGGACTGGTGCAGAGGCTTCCCTATACGGGCACTTCCTGGTCCACCAACCTTGCCAGCACAGACACCACCCTGCTGGGCGCCCACACCATCGTGGCCGTCCCTGATGGCAAGGTGCTTGTCGGCGCAAGCGCAGCGCAAAACTACCAGGCCGCCTACTCGGCTGATAAGGGTGTAACCTACTCCCTGGTTCTCGACTCCCTGGCCAACGCCGGCAATGAGCACGTCATCTTCGATGTGGACTTTAAGAACAACAGTTTCATCTACATGGGCGATGACAGCGCTACTGTCTTTGGGTCAGGATCAGTCTATCGCAACACCGTCCCGTCATCTACCAGGTGGCAGGACAGCGACATGATGTCCGTGACCAACGGAGGAAGCTACGCTTTCGCGAACGTCATGTTCGGCCCCAATGCTGCAACACCCCCCTTTAACTGGCCCGGCGGCAACACCCCGCCGCATCCGGTGGGACAATTCGGCATAGTACAGGCCTGGACGGGCGATCCCCAACCGGCCCTGTATTCCGCACATGACAACCTGACC
>CAYVBI010000251.1:0-2880 GCA_964448985.1 uncultured Dehalococcoidales bacterium | reverse complement strand
ATCATGCATCGGCTTGCACGTGAATTATACGGTTTTACAGCAACACGGTCAATGCGCTGCACAGGCCACGGAGCATTTGTCCGGTTAGTCCCCCGTCAGCCGCACCTACGGGGTGGGAGGACAGCCCCACCACTCGGAACGCGAGTTATCGGTTTCGTCCGTCTCATTTATTACCCCGCCCGTATCGGCCGTTACCTTCACGGTGACATGGGAGCCGATAACGCATATATGGTGGTAGTTCGGGAACATGAATGTGGCCTGGCCTCCGTGTACTATCCCACCGAGGACATGGACCGTATCTTTATATACCCCGCCCATATATAGCTTGACATCGAACGCTCCTGAATCCATTGCGCCCTCGTTCTTCACCGTGAATTTGACCTTGCTGATAGGCGCCGGATCATAGGATATATTTGTTATCGTCAGGTCGGGCTTAAATGCAACCAGCGGCGGCACTATAGGCCCGAGGACCAGGCAGCTGAACGTCGTGGTCATGCTGTTGTTGCCTCCGTTGGATTCGGCGGCAAGGCCGGTTGAATCGGCCGCGACCACCACGGTATCCGATACGCCGCTGCATGCATAGGCGTAGGCGCTGAAACTCTGTGTGCTGGCGGCGCCGGCTGCCAGTGTGGGCGCGGAGTCTGTAGATTTCACGGTCCCGTCGATGGTCAGCCTTGTGACCGTAATGGGCGCTGAGGCTGTGCCCTGGTTCTTAATCCGGTAATAAATCTTATCCCCTGATTTCCATATATCTTCGATGATAAGGTCTGGCTTCGAAGCCGCTGCTGCGGCAACCGTCACCGTGACAGTTGCCTGGCTGTAATAGGCCGTATTGGCGGCGGTCAGCGTATAGGTCGTATCGACCGCCGGGGACACGACACGCGTGCCCGTGAGCCCCACGCTGCCGACGCCGTTATCGATGGTGACGGCTATGGCGTTGCCGACACTCCAACTGAGTGTCGAGCTGGAGCCGGCTGTAATGCCCGCCGGGGAGGCGTTGAACGAGTTGATCACCGGTGACGTTTCAGTGGTACCGCCGCCATCGTCAGGTGGAGGGGTACCGCCGTTATCACCTGTAGTATCGGTCATTACATTCACCGTGCCCTGGGTCTCGAGAGACCAGTTCCCCGAGCTGTCCTGCACGGAGAAAAGTATTATATGATTGCCGGGTGAAAGGTTGCTGGTGGCGAAAGTCGGCCTTGAGCTCAGGTCGCCATCGACGCTGGAACGCCAGCGATAGGCCGTTATACTGCCTCTGGACACCGTACCGTGCCCCGTGAAGCTAACCTCTTCCCCCCAGGCAAGGCTGCTGGGCGATATCAGGTCGATAAATGCCGCCGGCTTGTTCGAGTCGGTGGTTGTTGTACCAACGGGCGTTCCGGGTTGGACAATTGTGATACAAGCTGAACTGATAGCGATGACGCACGCCAGTGCCAGGTATATCAACTTCGACATCTTCCTGCCTCCTGCATATTTAATTTAATACCCGGTAGGATGCTGCGTTAACAATATATTAATAATTTACCACAACGTGCTGTAAGTTCATAATCGCTGTGTTCAAACCCGGCCCCGCCAAATACGAGCTATAGACCGGCCAGTTTCCGCAGCCAGGACATGACTGCCTCTATGGCCCTCTCGTCCTGACGCAGCCGGTGGCCCGCTCCGGGCAGAACCAGTTTTTCCCTGGGCTTGCCGGCCTTTGCATACAGGCGCTCTACATGTTCAACCGGCACGACGTCGTCATCCTCCCCGTGCACGAGCAGCAGCGGTTTGGGAGATATCTTGTCGATATGTTCTATCGGCGCCGCTGTTTTAAATCCATCGAGCCATTTCTTCACCGAAGGGGGAAAGTCCGCATCCTTAATTATCCCTATCTCTCTGAACCTGGCGATCAGCGATTCAACAGTGTAACCGCCGGCCATGAAGTCGAACTCAGCCGGGCAGGCCAGCGTGGCCACCGCGCTCACACGTTTCTCACGAGCAGCGACGCTGATGCAGGCGGCTGCGCCTCCCGACGAGCCCAGCAGATATATTTTCTGCCTGTCCACCTCCGGCAGCATGTAAAGGAAGTCAACGGCAGCCTCCAGGTCATCAGTCCACCCGGGCATATCGATGTTGCCCTGGCTGGGGCCGCACCCCCTGAAGTTAAAGACCAGCGCGATGAATCCCGCCCGGCAGAACCTGGCGGCCAGCTCGGGATAGCCACCCTTCTCATCAGGGTTATACGGCACGGCAGGTATACCGTGGCAGAGGCATACCGCAGGGTAAACCCCGGTGCAATCGTCCGGCAGGAAAACCTGGCCGGCCAGCATGATATCATCGGCACAGAGGACTACGGCTGAATCTCGCATTATCTAATTACCCCCAGCATTAACATCAGGAGCAGGCCCCACGACAGCGCCACCAGCACAAACCACACAACCTTGTTCCAGCGTAAAATCTTCACGCCGTCCAGCGGAGGGAAAGGTACGAGGTTGAAAGCCGCCAGCCACAGGTTTACCTGGAAGCCGAACGTGCCGACCAGGCTCCAGATGTCCGAATATCCGGTCCCGGCGGCCAGCAGGAAGAAAAGGCCGGCCAGTATGATATTGGTAACGGGGCCGGCGGCGGATATCAGTCCCTCCTCCCTGGGGTCCGGCCGTTTATATGTCGACGTATAAACTGCGCCCGGCGCAAAAAAGAGAAACCGGCCGAAGCTGATTACGGCGGAGGCGATGGCTATCACCAGGCCCAGCTTCCACATGCGGAACTCGGCATGATATCCGTAGCGCTGGGCCACTCCCTTGTGGGCCAGTTCGTGAAAGAGGAAGCCGGTGCCGATACCCACCAGGGCTACGCCCAGGAAGATGGCAAATTGCGCCAGCGACTGCGAATAGGGCG
>CAYVBI010000250.1:0-2883 GCA_964448985.1 uncultured Dehalococcoidales bacterium | reverse complement strand
AGGCGAATATCACTATGGGCAGTGGGACGACAGGTTCACGGTAACCGGCACCAGGTCGGGCTCGGTTACTCCACAACCGATCACGCCAACACCTATTCAACCACCGTATATCCCCCCGACGCCCGATATTACACCTGAACCCATTATACCCTCTCCCACACCATCGCCCGATATTACACCGACCCCATACATCCCTCCCACACCAACTCCCATTATTCCATCATCATGGGCATGCGATTTCACCGGCGTATGGGATACCGACTTCGGAGATTTGACCCTTACACAAAGCGGCAACAAGCTTACGGGCACCTACAGTTACCAGAGCGGCAGGGTCGATGGTACGGTAGTCGACCGCAATGTCGCCACGGGCACATGGTCGGAGGCGCCCAGCTACCAGCCGCCCCACGATGCCGGTGACTTTATTTTCACCATACAGCCAGGCTGCAAAACGATCAAAGGACAGTGGAGGTACGGCTCCTGCGACTGGGACGGAGATATTATGGGAACCAGGGCTGTCCAACCAACCCCACCACCTCCACCCCCCCCGGTATCCGGTTCCTGGGAAGGCACCTGGGACACCAGATGGGGCACCATGGTTTTGACACAGAGCGGTAACGAGGTTAGCGGCACCTATTCACACGACAGCGGAAAAATCACCGGCAAGGTATCCGGCGATACTTTTACAGGCTGGTGGTCCGAGTCTCCCAGCTACAGTCCGCCCAACGATGCCGGATCGGTTGAGATAACGATGGGACCGGAACACCAGACGATCACCGGCCGCTGGCGCTATGGAAGTACCGGCAGCTGGCACGAGAACGATTGGACCGGCACGCGGCTGGGTTTAAAGATACTTCAACCATATGCTGAACCGTCATCACCCTGCGACTGGACCGGCACCTGGACTCATGACTGGTCGAACGCGTTGAATCTGACGCAATCGGGCAACAGGGTTACCGGATCCTACAAGCCTTCGGGCTGGAACTATACCGGGTACATAGACGGCACCCTGTCCGGCAGCACGCTCAGCGGGACCTGGGTCGAAGAGGACCAGACGGGCAAGCTCGAGTGGACCATGTCCGCGGACTGCAACTCCTTTACGGGCCGCTATACCCACAGCCTGTCGGCAACTTCGGGCTGGTACCCCTTGCATGCTCCGGGTACAAGGGTCGGTCAACCGCAGCCGCAGCCACAACCTCAGCCACAACCGGATGTTCAACCTTCTCCCCAACCAGTCAATCTTAGCTGGGCAGGAACGTGGAACACGGACTGGGGCACCATGGAGATAGCAGTATCCGACACTTCAGCCACCGGCACATATACTACCAACAACGGCAAACTGAACGGCACGATAAACGGCCGCAATTTCAGCGGAACCTGGTCGAGATCACCATCTTTCTCAGCGCCCAAGGACGCGGGCGCCTTCTTATTCGTCATGTCGGAGGACGGGAACTCATTCAAGGGCGACTGGAAGTACTCCGACTGCTCCTGGATGGGACCCTGGGACGGCACGCTAACAGGATCGGATGACATTGCCCCACCTTCTAACCAGAAACCGGTGGCGCAGTTTACCGTTATACCGCAATCACCCACCACTGCTGATACTATAGTCATAAGCAGTCAATCTTACGACCCGGATGGAGACAGCCTGTCCTATACCTGGGCAGTTGATGGATCGCAGTTAACACAGTATAACAACATGGTTTACTGCATACTCACCGGCCAGGCTGCCGGTTACCACTCAGCCGTGTTGACAACAACCGACAGCAAGGGCGGCGTGGCCACGTCCCAGGCTCAGTATTTCGTAGACTCTGCTGAGTCACAGCCTACGCCGCCTCAGCCGACGCCGGAGACCAACCGGCCGCCAACCGCTTATTTCACTGTGATACCGCAATCACCCCAGACGACCAGTAACATCGTGGCCAGCAGCCAGTCCACGGACCCAGACGGTGATATGCTGACCTATGCCTGGACGATTGATGGTATGCCCATGATGCTGTATGCCAACCAGTCCTATTGTATTTACCAGAATCCACCGGCGGGGATACACACAATGGGTCTGCAGGTTACTGACAGCAAGGGGGCATCGAATTTCTTTCAGATGCAGCTGTCGGTTATGCAGGCGCCACAGCCAGGTCCCGGCCCGCAGCCTGTTCCCGGAGCCAATAATCCTCCCAAAGCCGCCTTTTCTTTTAATCCACCCCAGCCGCAGGTAGGGCAGAATGTGCAGGTAATCAGCCAATCAACGGATGCCGACGGCGACACACTGAGCTACTCCTGGTACCTCGACGGCCAGATGCTTGCTCCGCAAACCGGCCAGGCGGTGTGGAAATGGAAGGTCCCGTCAGGCAGTCACGTGATGCAGCTCGAGGTCAATGACGGCAGGGGCGGCAGGGATACCATCTCCCGCAAGATTAAAGGTTCAGATGCCGACGACTCAAAGAAAAAGTGGCAGATAGGGCCTTTCAGTTGCTTCATCGCCACCGCCGCCTACGGAAGCCAGACCGCGACCGAGCTGGATACACTACGCGCCTTCCGCGACAAAGTGCTGGTGAAAAGTGAGCCGGGACGATGGGCTGTGGATACTTACTACCATATCAGCCCTCCTCTGGCGGAATACATCGCCGCTCATGAAACAGTCCGTACTTTGGTCAGGGAGCAGTTGCTTGATCCCGTGGTAAGCGTGCTCAAAGATACACGCAGTCTATGGGACAAAAATTGCGACCGGCGCTGAAACGTCTGATTGAAGCGCCTGCTACATCACAGAAGCAAAAACGTGTGTCAGGGTTGCAGAGGAGCGTCTGTCTTGCTCTTTCCCGATGACACGCTGACCCATTTCTGCATCTTCGGCCAGTGTGTAAAGTGCTGCCTGCGCCTGTAGCCCAT
>CAYVBI010000249.1:0-2900 GCA_964448985.1 uncultured Dehalococcoidales bacterium | reverse complement strand
ACGCCATGCAGTCGATCATAACATTCGGCGCCTGTTTTATCCTTTCCTTCATACCCGTGGTCAACTGGTTCATCTGGGTAATCGCCCTGGTGCTGTGGATACTGCTGATGATCAAGGCCTACAAGGGAGAGAAATTCAAGCTGCCCGGCATCGGTGACCTGGCCGAGAAGTGGTCGTCCTCATAACCCGTGGATCAGGGTGGCAATACCACGCGGTAGAACGTCTCCGCAACATCGTATCCATGATCCTTTCCGTAGTTGGATAATACGTTCCGATAGGCCTCTTCCCAGCCGGACGGGAAATGGCTTACCTGGCTCTGATGACATTTCAGAGCTGAGATCTTGTTGACAAATGTGGCTGTGATATCGCTGAAGTGGTTGGGCTGCTCGGCCCCCCAGAACAGCAGCTCTTTGACCTTGTGCGGCTGATAACCATCCTGGATCAGGTCCGGGTAAGATAATCGGTCACGGGCGAAAGGATAGACCGCGTCCAGCACAACCTGCCCGGTTATCCGGTGGTCCCGGTGCCAGAGGTATTTTCTATAAGGGTCCGGGGCTGCAACAACATCGGGCTTATAAGTACGTATCATCTTTACCAGCTCCTTGCGGAACTCCGGTGTGTCCTCGATGGACTGGTCGTCGTGATCAAGGAAGACGACGTCGGATACGCCCAGTGAGCGCGCCGCATCCATCTGCTCGGCCCGCCTGATCTCTGCAAGCTGCGCCGGTGTTATGGCAGGATCATCCGTGCCCTTGTTGCCGTTGGTGCATATTAAATACACAACCCGTTTGCCCTCTTTCGTCCATTGCGCCACCGTGCCGCCGATTCCGAATTCAGGATCGTCGGGGTGTGGGGCTATAACCATGAGGTCGAATTTTTCTGTCATATTATGTTCCTCTGGCAGTCTTGAATAATTTGCATTGCGGAACGGTCTATTCGGCTTCTACGAGTAGTCTTAAAACGTCGTGGTACTCACGTATTACCCTGTTTGCAATTGAATCCCAGCCGTAGTTCATTGAGAGTGCCACTCCCGATCGGCCTCCGTCCTGCACAGTCTCTTGAAGATACATACTGATATGCGCCGCCAGGCTCTCCGGGCTGTTGTCGGGGATAGTTTTACATAAAGGAGACAACCGGGATATCTCCGGTATCTCACCCACCCGGGTTGCAAGGACACGTGTGCCACAGGCCACTGATTCAAGCGCGGTAAGGCAGAAGCTTTCGTAATATGACGGTATTACGCAGAGATCGGCTGCGCTGTAATACAGGTACATTTTCGCATGTTCGACAGGTCCTGTGAAGATGACCCGATCCTCGATATCGTTGATCCCCTCGCGGCGGACAGCCTGCCGCCGATCGACTGTATAGCGGTTGCCGCAGCCAATCACCAGCAGTTGGAAATCCACCTCCGGCCCGAGCATCGCGGCTGCCTGTAATAGGTTTTCGAGCCCCTTGATAGGATCGGGACGGCCCACGAAAAGAAGCGTCTTTTTCTCGGGGAGGCCGCAGACAGCCCTGGCAGTCTGCCGGTGGATGGGGCGAAAGAGAGAATGATCGACGCCGCAGGGGATGACGCTGATTTTATCCGCAGGTGCGCCGTAACCGTCGACCATCTCCAGTTTCTCAGCCGGGGTGGATGCGATAACGCGATCACAGGAGTTAATTACCGACCTTTCATTGACTATTCTGGAATCAGGCTCCAGCGATCCCGATAATGAGCTATTTTTAAGGGTGCCGAGCGTGTGAAACATGCTGACATGCGGTATCCGCCACAGGTCCTTCAGGCAGTTGCCTGCCAACCCGGAAAGCCAGTAGTGGCTGTGAATAACGTCATAGCGAAGGTCCATATCCCGGCAGTGAGAGTAAACAGCCTGTGCCAGGCTGTCGGCATAGTCGGCCTGCCCGGACTCTGTCATCCGGCTGAAGGGGCCGGCATTGATATGAGTCAATCCTGTACGGCAGGTGGGCCCGCTGAAATTGCAGAGCTCACTCCCTTCATGTGAACACGTGTAGACGTCTGTAGTTACTCCCAGCTTTTCTAACTCCCGACACAGGTTCTGAATATATACGTTCATACCGCCCGTATAGCGGCCACCCGGCCTGCTCCAGGGGCAGCTATGTAAGCTTAAGAGCGCGATACGTAAATGATTCATTGAAAGATTATTCCCGTGGCTGAATATCTAAAGGTTAATTATACATCTAAAAAGTCCGGTTTCTTTACCACCAAGGTGAAACTTGTATTTCTCTGCGCCTTTTAAAAAAGCATAGTAAGTCTTTCTTTTAATGATGCTGTCCCGGATACTGTAATACTTTGATAGCAGCCCCGCGCTCAGCCAGCGGTAGTCCGGCGAATAGCCGCTGTTATACAGGTACATACCACCCTGATATTCAAAGCACAGGGTGGCTGCAATCGGAATGTAGTTCAGTTCCAGTATCCCCAGTCGCAGCATGCCGCGGACCTCGCTGGAGGAGATTATGTCCCTCATAAAGAGTTCCACCGACGGTGTGAGGAACCGGTTTTTGTCTTCTCTGCTCTCCCGGAAAAATTGCAGGAAGAGATCTATATCAGCATCGTCCGCCCTGTCCTGTACCCGGAATGATACGTCGCCCTCCTCATTCAGGCGTCTTTCCTTGCGCAGAAGCTCGTGTCTTTGTTTTCCACTGAGTAGAGCGAGATATGAAACCGCATCCTCCGGCAGATCAAGCGACACTGTGACATCGTCCTGCGTACAATTCACATCGAGCCCGCTATCTCGTGCCAGTGGAAGGAGCGTACGGTGTACGCTGGAGTCCGGTAAGAGCAAGCCCAACTCCAATCTTGCCACCTTGATCTCAGACAGGTGACGCAGCAGAGCGCTGTAGAATGACTCCTCGCGGCCGTTTTCGATGACGAAATCCTG
>CAYVBI010000248.1:1623-2911 GCA_964448985.1 uncultured Dehalococcoidales bacterium | reverse complement strand
TCTGTACTCTTATCAATGAATTAGATGAGATTTTTCCCGAATAGACTTGACTTCTTACTGAATGCGTGATACTATACATGTATAACAGTGAGTTATTGCTCATAATCGCAATGAGAAAAGGAGAAAAACATGTCATTCCTGGTAATAAATATTGTTGATGGTCGGCTAGGAGTTGTCAAAGAACGAAGGACGTTTAAGCAGGCTGTCAATGCGGCTGTTCAGATAGTTCGTGAACAGCAATCAGATGTCCCTGAAGACGAAATCCGTGCAGAGATTGAACAAGATGGTAATTGGGCATCGAATCAGGGAGATATCTGGGTACATATTGCTCAGTCAGAGAAAGATTAATCTTGCTTTCTTACTAAGCAAACTTTTTGAAGAAAAGACTTGCTTTCTTCACTGAAGTCAAACCTTTTCTTAAAAAGGTTTGACTTCTCACTGAATGCGTGATACGATGTATGCATAATAGAGGTAAACCATGCAAGATATTCTTCAACAAGCGGAACAATTACTAACCGCCCATTTGCGCAATGTCAATGTCACACTGCAAGATGGAACGAAACAAAACATTCGTATTGCAAGAGCGTATGATGGTGCAGTAATGTATATGTCTCGAAGGAAACGTAGAAGGGGACATTATCTTTCTGAACTCCCTATCGTCTCTATTCGCGCTATACAGCCTCGTAAATCCACTGAACAGAAATGGATTGATGGATGGAAGAAAGTTGTTGTCAAACTCCGCGAATCAGGATTATGGAGTCAGATCATTCCAGACATTGAACTTGCATTGTCTCTTGGTTATAAGACCATGATAGAAGCAAGCGATTTGTATTGGAATACGCCTAACGACAAAAAGATTGAAGTCTTCTCTGAACGTTTTCCTAAGTTATTGTATCAGAATGACAAAGGAGAACCTTGCCTAAACTATTCCCTAATATGGTCTTACTGCAAATTGCCTATTGTCAAGAAAATGCGTTTTAGCAAATGGGGGAATGAGGATTATCTAAAGCGCATACAACAGGCTATGACGGAGAAGAAGACGTGCAAGGAATGGGGAAGGTATGGCTATGATATTTCCTTTGAGTATCATCCTGAGAGAGAAGCGGCATTCTATTCAGAGGAATATAGGAATTGTGGCAATGGTCATTACTATATTGCCCTAAATGCAACTCATGCGTTATTTCGAGAAAATGATTGACATTCAACAGGTTATCTGATACAATATACGCATAATAAAGAAGGATGAACTATGAATAACGATAAGCCTCTATTGACAAATGATCAGATA
>CAYVBI010000248.1:0-1523 GCA_964448985.1 uncultured Dehalococcoidales bacterium | reverse complement strand
TAAAGAAGGATGAACTATGAATAACGATAAGCCTCTATTGACAAATGATCAGATATGTTTCCTAGCACAATGGATGTGGATGATACTAGGATTGAAGTTCCTATTTATTTTTGTTCCACCTACCATTTTCCTCAGTCTATATCTGGCGTGGGGTTGCACAGGGATGTTAGCAGTATTTTGTCCTTTAGTATTTTTGCTCTTAGGAATAGAGAAAAAACAACTTGACTTTTATGAAGGGATTTGATATACTCTCTTTAACGATGGAAGATAGGATTGACTAACAATTTAGGTTGTAAGGGAATGAGTATGGAAGTGGGTTTCCTTAACTCTAAATCTTATCCCTGAGACGTTGAGAGCTAAACGGCATTACTCACGATAGCCGTTTCTCCATTCTCTTACAACCTTTTGAACCTTTTGAACCTTTTGAACCTTTTGATTTTGATGGCAAGGCATTACAGACAAATATAAGAAGGTGTCTTCTTACAAACGACGCTGTGGTTGCGAAGATCGTTTACGCTATGATATCTGGCGTGATCGGTACTGTATAGGTTCGAGTCCTACCTTGTCACCTTTTTCTCTTGACTTTTCTCATAAAGGTGTGATAGTATAGTCGCATGATAACAAAACATCCATGTAACATTTGTCTTGAAGAGACATGTGGTGGCAAACATAATTGTAACTGTTCAACATGCGACAAATGCACAATCTGTTATCGTTTTCTGAAACCTACTCTAAGAATCACCAGAAAATGTACTCAGCATTGTTTACATTGTTGTTTTTCTTGTTCTCCTAAAGATACTGCAATGATGTCTGTTGCAATGGCAGAAAAAGTTGCTCAGTTTTACGAGAACAATGACATTTCCTATACTCAGATTATGGGTGGGGAATGTTTCATGAATCCAGATTGGGAACAGATTTTTCGTTTGATTCTTCCTAAAGTCAAGAGGGCAAGAGTAGTAACTAATGGGGATTGGAGTATTGACCATTTGAGATTTGCAGACGTTCTTGCAGAATTTCCTCAAGTTCTTGTTGCTATCTCAAATGATGAATGGCATACAAATCGTAATGTTCAAACCGCTGCCAAAGCCTGTGAAGACCGAGGAATTGAATTGGAGGTCTGTAAGGATGGCGGATTGACAGAAAAGGGGATTGTTCCGATTGGCAACAGTGACATGTTCTATAGCGCTTATTCGGCTTTTCAATGCTGGTGTCATAAGCCGGACCGGATGTATTCCTTTTTGATTACAGAGTCAGGAGAGATTTTCAAATGCGATATGGGTGTATGGAATTATGACAATATCTCTAATTTTATTGAAGGGGGATTTGACATTCGTTTCAAAGAATTTAGCAAACTTTTTTATGAACAGTTCATTGGAAACTGTGCTGTTTGCGGAAGAGCATATAACAATTCAATTCGTAAAAAAGCTCTTGACTTCTCCATGAATCTGTGATACGATATACTCATAATAATGGAGAACAACAATGTTACGTTATCTTAATGAGTTTGTACAAATGCGTTGTGC
>CAYVBI010000247.1:0-2934 GCA_964448985.1 uncultured Dehalococcoidales bacterium | reverse complement strand
GGGCGTGTCGCTGCCGGACGACATGAAGGTGATGCTGACCAATTCATCCAATCCGGAAGCCTATCCCATCGTCGGATTTACATGGATACTGGTATATGTCAATCAGAATGACAAGGACAAGGGAGAGGCGCTGGCCAAGATGCTCTGGTGGGCGGTCCATGAAGGCCAGCAGTATACGGAGCCGCTCACTTATGCCAGCCTTGCCGGTTCGGCGGTATCCAAGGCCGAGAACGCCATACTGTCGATAAAGTACCAGGGACAGCCTTTAATCGTTCGCTAACCGCGTAACAGGCGGGTGGTTAGTCGTGGAAATGTGGGAAAGGTCCGCCTTTCCTGCATTTCCAGTTCATCCAGTTTATAATAGGCGATTGAAAAATATGAATAAGTGCAGACCCGATACATCCCTTTCGGCAGGCAGGAGTGACACCGTAACTGCAAGCCGGGCGCGCATCGGCGACAGGATCTTTTCCCGGTTGACCCTTTTCTTCGGCATTTTAATTGCGGTTATTCTTATCGCGTTGCTTATCGTCCTGAATATCGATGCCTGGCCCGCCATCCAGAAGTTCGGGCTCTCTTTTCTCACATCTATCGAATGGGACCCGGTGCAAGAGGAGTTCGGCGCCCTGCCGGCTATCTACGGCACGCTGCTCAGTTCGCTGATCGGCCTTGTTATCGCCGTGCCCATAAGTCTCGGTTCAGCCGTATTTTTAAGCGAACTGGCCCCCGAGTGGATGAGGAAGCCATGTTCTTTTCTCATAGAGATGCTTGCTGCCATACCGAGCGTGATTATCGGTCTGTGGGGGCTATACGTAATGGTGCCCTTTATCAGGAATCCCATCGAGATATGGCTGGGAAGCAACCTGGGCTTTCTGCCCCTTTTCGAGGGGCCTCCTTTCGGGGTGGGTTTTCTCTCCGCCGGCATTATCCTGTCCATCATGGTTATACCGATCATTACAGCGGTCAGCCGCGAGGTCATAGCCGCCGTTCCCCTTACTCAGCGCGAGGCGATGCTGGCGCTGGGAGCGACCCGCTGGGAGATGATCACCAGGGCCGTGCTACCCTATTGCCGCTCCGGCCTGGTGGGTGGGGTGATACTGGGTCTGGGTCGTGCCCTTGGAGAGACCATGGCGGTAACAATGGTTATCGGCAATGCCTATGTACTGTCGCCATCGCTGTTCTCCCCCGGGGCGACGATTGCCAGCAAGGTGGCAAGTGAATTTAATGAGGCTTCCGGGGACCTGTATATCGGCAGTCTCATAGAGCTTGCCCTGGTTCTCTTCGCGATCACACTGCTGGTCAACATCATCGCCCGGTTACTGGTCTGGCGCACCGTTTCCGTCAGGGGGACAGGCGAATGAAGGCGCAGAGCGTCTATTTCAAGCGCAAGCAGTTCAGCCGGATGATGCTCGTCCTGTGCGGATGCGCCACAGCCATAGTAATACTGGTTCTTATTCTGATCCTGGGTTATACGCTGGTCAACGGCATATCTTATCTGAGCCTGGATTTCATAACGCAGCCGTCCAAACCGGTGGGTGAGGTTGGGGGTGGCATGAGGGATGATATTTATGGCACCTTTATCCTTGTAGGCCTCGCTTCGATCATTGCCCTGCCGGTGGGACTGATGGCAGGCATATTCCTTGCCGAGTTCGCCGGGCCAAGGGCGGCCTCGGCTATACGCTTTGCAGCAGATATACTTGCCGGAGTGCCATCGATTATCGTCGGTGTTTTTGCCTATGCCATTCTCGTACGTCCCATGCACAGCTACTCGGCCCTCTCCGCCGGCGTAGCCCTCGCAATAATCATGATACCTGTGGTAGCGCGTACGGCAGAGGAATCGCTGCGGCTCGTACCGAATTCACAGCGCGAAGCAGCTTTAGCCCTCGGCATAAGCCGGTGGCGGATAACGCTCGGTGTGATCGTGCCCGGCGCTATTACGGGAATAGTAACGGGCATCATGCTGGCCGTCGCGCGCATCGCGGGTGAGACTGCGCCGCTCATTTTTACCGCCCTGGGAAGCGCCTTCGGTGTGCAGGGCCTGACCGAGCCAATAGGGGCTTTGCCGTTGCAGATATACCGCTACGCCCTGTCTCCATATAGCGACTGGCAGCAGCAGGCCTGGGCAGCCGCTTTCCTGCTGGTAATACTCGTTCTTGGCATAAACATCATTGTGCGTCTTGTCAGCAGCAGGAAAATGAAATAAATGTCTTGTAAGTTAAGATGAAGGACACAGTGCTATGATAAACAACATGATGGGTCAGAATATCAAGGTTGAAGCCGTTGGCAGTAAAAGCAGCGGAGAACTGAGGCCTGAGAAATGCATTTTGACCGTGGAGGAACTGAATGCCTGGTACGGCAACAGGATGGTGATTGAGAATATCAGCATGGGCATCGGCGCTCAGCGCATCACGGCCCTTATCGGCCCCTCCGGATGCGGCAAGTCGACATTCATTCGTTGTCTAAACCGCATGCACGAAGTGTCGGAGGGGGGCAGGGTGACCGGCAGGGTGCTGATGGACGGTCAGGATATCTATGCCCCGCTGATCGATCCGGTAGCCGTCCGCCGCCGTATCGGTATGGTCTTTCAGAGAGCCAGCGTATTCCCGACCATGTCCATCTTCGGCAACGTAGCCTCGGGAATAAGCCTGACGCGTTTCTGGAGCCGGCGCAGGGATTTGCACGATGTCGTAGAGCGCAGCCTTAGAAAGGCGGCCTTGTGGGAGGAGGTGAAAGACAAACTCGACCAACCGGGGGCCTCCCTATCCGGCGGCCAGCAGCAGCGCCTCTGCATCGCGCGCGCCATAGCCATCGAGCCCGAAGTCATACTGATGGACGAACCATGTTCGGCGCTGGACCCTATCTCAACGCTGAGGATAGAGGAGCTGATGCTGGAATTAAAAAAAGAGTACACCGTGGTCATCGTTACGCATAATATGC
>CAYVBI010000246.1:0-2934 GCA_964448985.1 uncultured Dehalococcoidales bacterium | reverse complement strand
CTTGTGTAACACATCGTACCCTCGCAGTACGTCACCTTGCATTGGGCATCCTGGTTGGTTTCCCAAGACAGGCGGGCACAGCCGCAGTCATCAACAATTTTGACGTTGGTGGCGTTCAGCACGTGGTTCTGCACCCTATGACTATGCAGAACAGGTTAAGCTAACGATGACTTATAAAACTTCATGCCGAAAGCTGAATGCTCTGAATATATCGTTACCCGGTGAGCTGACTAACTCCTTTAGCTTCTAACCACTATTGGATTTTGGTGACGGATTTGGTGACGTACTTTTAAGCACCCGTTATCATCCGACATATTTTAGCTATAAACCCGGGGCTGGCCTAAATTGAACGTTTGTACTACTTCGTAGCTAATATCAGCTTTTATAATGCGTATATGAGAATTAGGAAACCGCTGCTCTATCCTCCGAGCTCCAGGGGCAATTTTGTGTAATGCAATGGTGGTACAATCACTAACGTAATACTTCTCTCTTTTATTTCAATCACCGGGAAACAATTATACTGCTCCCCATTAATGTATTCGGCATAATAAAGGGGGGCCAGTTTTAAGAGAAACGGCTGAAGGTGGTTCCCAATCTACTTGCCGAAAACAGAGTAGGCTCTATCAATCGCTACTCAATAGAAGTCAGTGGAGACTTTTAGAACTTCATTGAATCCTGAAAGCTGAAAGACCTGGTGTAGCGCTGAACCATTTCCAGGCTTTCCCACTGGCTGGGCATGGTCAAAGAGAAGTGTTCACATATTTGCGTTTCAATCCAAACCAGGCTGGAATTTTGCTAATAATTTGCTAATAGACCAAAGAAAATGGGTAAGTATCAGTGGGTAGACTACGATCGAAACCTATTTTGGCAAAATAGTACAAAGGTTCTAATCTGAACGTAAAATGATGGTTGGGGATACCGAAAAGCAAATTTCGAGAGCGGCACCATCAGCCACTCGGTCACCTCTCCGCTGTGTGTCTATTATATCATCCCGGATTCGCTTGAAAAAACTGCGATTGCCGGGCCGTCGCTGCGCTACGTGCTCAGCAATATAACGTAGAAAGGCATGATTGAATAGTTCACGCCCCGGTGATATCATTTCAATCCAATCCGGCATTTAGGATTTACCGCTGCTGAGGAGGTATGGCAATGTATAAAAAAATAATGGTACCGCTGGACGGCTCACAGATCGCTGAATGCGTGATACCTCATATTGAAGCAATCGCTAAAAAATCCGCAGCCAAAGTGGAGCTGGTTACCGTGATTGAGCCGCTGGATATCCCTACCAGGGGGCAGATCGCGATTAGCGATGACGAGATCAAGCAGATAGAGGCAGCGGGCAAGAAGGAGGCCAATAAGTACCTTGATCAGGTATCCGACCGGCTTACCAAGGCGGGCATTAAAATCGATACCGTGATATTGAGCGGCAAGGCGGCTGATCGGCTAACAAGGTACGCCGTAAATAACGGTGTAGACCTGATCATCATGGCCACACACGGACGTTCCGGCATCTCCAAATTATTCTGGGGCAGCGTGGCGGAGAAGATACTCAGGGCCACAGATATCCCCGTATTATTGATCAAAACGGCTACTTGTGAAATGGATTCCTGATAATCAAGCGCCGGGTTCGTATAGAGATCAAAGATTTTATCAACCTGAGTTTATACTCTGATTAAGCGATGAACAGTAACTTTTTTACTGCGCAGGTGCCTGACCAACCTGTAATAGCCATAACCGTGGGGCTGTCCCTGGTTATACTGGCCGTGCTGATGCTGCCGTTTGTCGTAAAGAAGGTTGAGGAAAACCTCGAGATCTTCTTCCTGGTCATGGGAGTCTTCGCCGTGACCATCTCAGGTCTGTGGAGCCAGGAACTGGTGATCGAAGCGCTCAAAGCGCCGGTAGTGATCGGCAACGTACCCATCGGCATTTTTCAGGTGGTGCTGGTCTTCGGACTGCTGATACACTTCTTTAACAAAGCGTTCTGTGGGGGAGTCATGTCGATTGCTTCCAGGCTGGGCTGGAGGTGGTTTGCCTTTCTTATGATACTGGTCTGCGGGCTTCTGTCCAGCCTTGTCTCCATCATAGTCACCGCAGTGCTACTCTCCGAAATAATCGCGGCCATTCCCCTGGATAAAAAGGAGAAGACCAAGTTCGCTGTGGTGGCGTGCTTCGCCATGGGGCTGGGTGCTGTACTTACCCCCGTGGGTGAACCTCTTTCGACCATTCTGGTTTCCAAGCTGTCCGGTCCGCCCTTTTATGCTGATTTCCTCTTCTGCCTGCGGGTGTTCGGACTATATGTGATACCGGGTGTTGCAGTCATCGCCCTGTTCGGCGCCTTCTATGTCGGCAGGCATATCGACGTCCGCAACTTCAAACCCAAGGGGGAATACAATGAGACTCTGAAGACAGTGATACTGAGGGCAGTGCGGGTATATTTCTTCGTGGCCGCACTGATACTGCTGGGGGAGGGCATGAAGCCCATCATAGTCTGGTATGTGGTACACGTGCCGGCGGCCGCCCTTTACTGGATCAACATGATATCGGCGGTGCTCGATAACGCAACACTGACAGCCGTAGAAATAGGGCCGACCATGATGCTCTCACAGATAACGGCCATCACCATGGGCCTGCTGGTAGCGGGAGGCATGCTGATACCGGGCAACATACCCAATATCGTGGCGGCAGGCAGGCTTAAGATCAGCATGAAAGAATGGGCAATTATCGGCGTACCGATCGGGCTGGTAATCATGGTCGTCTACTTTTTCATACTGCTGCCGCTATTCATCAACCCGGCGGGCGTTTGATTTGCCAAATAAAAAATAAACTTGATATACTTAACAACCTATTGCGGACCCGGAAATGGAAGATGTCTGACTAATCGACTTCTGTGCCCCTGTAGCTCAGGGGATAGAGCACCGGCCTCCGGAGCCGGGT
>CAYVBI010000245.1:0-2955 GCA_964448985.1 uncultured Dehalococcoidales bacterium | reverse complement strand
GGTTTTCCTGGCCTCGGACGATTCGAGCTACGTGAACTGCGAAAACATCGTGGTGACCGGCGGCATGTACGCCGGATAACGTTGATATAGGGGTGCCGCTGGCATGCCTCTCACACCTCGCGGTCTGTGGAACGGCATACCTACGCCCTGATCCGGCTACGTTGTATACGAGGCCGAAATATGCTATATTGGCTTAATTCAAGGTTGAGGAGGTATGTTCGTGTCTAATAAAGACATCTATGAAGCGAGGCCGTGGTTAAAATTCTACGCTAAAGGTGTCCCGGCCGATGTAGTTATTCCGGAGAAATCGGTAGTCCAGGTCATAGATGAAACAACCGATAAATTCAAGGACAAGACAGCCGTCATATTTTACGGCCAGAAGATAAGCTACCGCGAACTGAGGGACCAGATGGACAGGTTCGCCACCGCCCTCTGCGACCTCGGAGTCAAGAAGGGCGACAAAGTGGCTCTGCTCCTCCTGAACTCGCCGCAATTCATCATAGCCTACTTCGGCGCCCTCAAGGCGGGGGCGATTGTCACCGCCATCAGCCCTGTCTACGTAAGCCCTGAGATCAAGCACCAGATACTTGACAGCGGCGCCACCACTATCGTCTGCCAGGACATCCTGTGGGAAAATGTGGAGCGGACCGGGGTCAAGCTGGACCGGGTGATACTGACCAACATCGCCGAGTACCTGCCCGCCCTGAAGAAGTTCCTGGGCAAGAGCATGCTGCGCGCAGTTTACCAGAAGATGTCCGCACCGCCACCCGAGATATTCAAACGGGAAGGGTTCTACCAGTTGCAGGAACTGCTTAAGAAATACCCGCCCAAGCCACCCAAGATCGAATTCAACGTCCACGAAGATCTGGCCTCCCTGCCATACACCGGCGGTACGACGGGTCTGCCCAAGGCTGCCATGATTACACATTTCGACCTGGTGGCCGCGCAACACATAGCGCAGATATTCTGGGGCGATATCGTACAACAGGGAAAAGAGGTGGTCATCGGATACCTGCCCTTCTATCATATCTACGGCCAGTCAGTGGTGATGACTGGTTCCATGTCGCAGGGCTATACCCTGGTGATATTTACCACGCCGGATCTCGATGATATCCTCAATGCCATTGAAAGTTACGGGGCGACCATATTCTACAGCGTTCCAGCGCTATTTGAAGTCCTGCGGGATTACCACAGGACCGATCGCGTCAACTGGAAAAAGCTCAAGGTACTTGTATCTGGCGCCGATGCGCTGCTGGAAGATACGGCCCGGGGATGGGAGAAACGTACAGGCGTCAAGATACACGAAGGTTGGGGCATGACGGAGACGACTTCGGTAGGCATAGTCAGCCCCTATGGCAGACCCAAGATCGGCTCGTTCGGTGTGCCGATGTCCGGTTGTGTGGCCGGCATCCTGGATCCTGCCAAGGATGAATTCCTTCCTCTGGGTGAAACAGGTGAGCTTGCCTTTAAGGGTCCTCAAATAGCCAGGGGCTACTGGAACAAGCCCGAGGATACCCGCTTGATGTTTGTACAGATAGATGGCGAGACCTGGGTGAGGACGGGCGACCTGGCCAGGATGGACGAAGAGGGATATTTCTATTTCTATGATAGAAAGAGGGACATGATCAAATACAAGGGTCTGGCCGTCTTCGCCCGCGAGGTCGAAGAGGTACTGACAAGCCATCCGCAGGTTAAAGAGGCCGGGGTGATCGGAGTTGCCGACCCCGACGTGGGCGAGAAGGTGAAAGCCATAGTAGTGCTGGAGACGGAGGCCAGGGGAAAAGTGACCGAACAGGACATCCTCATGTATACCATGGAACGGCTGGCACACTATAAGTGTCCAAAAATCGTTGAATTCAGGGGCGAGGTCCCCAAGACCGACGTCGGTAAGGTATCAAGGCGCGAACTCAGAGAGGAGGACCTCTAATATGGCAGCCTTTTTCGAAGTGGAGAATGTAACCAAGCACTTCGGCGGCCTCGTCGCCGTGAACAACGTAAGTTTCCAGGTGGCGCAGGACGAGATCGTCGGGCTGATAGGTCCCAACGGCGCCGGCAAGACGACCCTCATACGCTGCCTGCTGGGAATCCTCAAGCCGGACTCGGGCATCATCCGTTTCAAAGGCGAGGATATAACCAAGCGCCGCCCCTGGGAGATCGTGCAACGGGGTATGATAGGCACATTCCAGGTGGTCAAGCCTTTCAGGCACTTGCCCATCATAGCTAATGTCATGGTCGGCTGCCTGTGCCCGAGGATCTCCAAGCGCGGTGAATGGGTTAAGAGGGCCGAGATCAAAGCCCGTGACGCCCTGGAGTTCGTGGGCATTGCCGACCTCGCGCTCGAGCCTGCCTCGATTTTATCGCACGGCGACCTCAAGCGGCTGGAAGTGGCGAGAGCCATAGCCACCGAGCCGGAGTTGATGCTACTGGATGAGCCGTTTGGCGGGCTGAATCCGGCGGAAACAGAGCTCGTGGCCCGTTCCATCAAGCGGCTGCACAAGGGCGGCCGTTTCGGCCGGCTGCACAGTGAGGGCCCGGCCATGCTTATCATAGAACACAAACTCAGTGAGCTGATGAAAATCGTGGACCGCGTGATTGTACTTAACTTCGGTGAGGTGCTTGCGCAGGGTACGCCCGAGGAGATATCCAAGGACAAGAGGGTCATCGAAGCGTATACCGGCAAGGAGGTGCTCTTTGCTTGACGTAAGAAACGTAACCGTACGCTACGACACGGCCATGGTGCTGGATGATGCGAGCGTCCATGTTAAAGAGGGGGAATTGGTCGGGCTGGTCGGCCCTAACGGGGCCGGCAAAACAACCCTGCTGCGGGCCATAGTCGGATTGATAAACTGGGAAAAGGAAGTGCTCAAAGGGACCAGGGGTGAAGACATCACTTTCAACGGAACCGTGGAATTCGATGGCAAGCGCATCGAAAAACTGCAGGCTTCGGAGATCGCC
>CAYVBI010000244.1:0-2959 GCA_964448985.1 uncultured Dehalococcoidales bacterium | reverse complement strand
CCGACATTTTATCCAGGATGTTAATCAGGCTTTCTGAGACCAATAATTTTTGCACTAGCGATATAAGCAGGTCACGCTTATTCTTATAATAATTGTATAACGTCCCTACGCCTACTCCCGCCGCTTCGGCGACATCGGCCATGGTGGATTCCCCGTAGCCCCTGGAAGAAAACACAGAAAGCGCAGCCTTGAGTATTTGCTTCCTGCGGGTTTTGGTGATGTGTTCCTTTCTCTTAATACGTGTTGTCATGGTTTAATAAAATAATAGAATGAATATTCATTCAATACTTATATATATGTTAAACTGAATAATTGATCTTTGTCAACAGGATAAAATTGCCACAATTCGAGCGATACTGTACGTGAGTGGATAAGTCTGGTATTATATGTAGTCTTGCACGGGGAGTATGAAACTTTAAATGCGAGTTTGCATCTTAAGTTATCGCAGCTATCCCTACTCGGGTGGGCAGGGGATCTATATGCGCTACCTGAGCAATGCCCTGCGTGACCTTGGCCACGAGGTGGATATGATGTCGGGTCCTCCATATCCTATCGTAGACGATGGTGTGGGGCTGATCAAACTGCCGAGTCTTGACCTCTACAGGTTTGGATCGTGGCAACGGTTGTTTATCGATCCCCGGAAGCTGAATACCCATGCCAACTTTATGGAATGGGGCGGCATCATGACGGGATATTTCTCCGAGCCGCTGGCCTTCGGCATACGCGCCTACAGATACCTGTGCAGAGATAATGTCAAAAAGTACGACGTGATACACGACAACCAGACCCTGTCCTGGGGTATTGCGGATATCCAGAAGGCAGGGTATCCGGTGGTGGAGACCATCCATCATCCTGTTACTATCGATCGCGATCTGGCCATACAGTCCGCCAAATCGCTTAAGGATAAACTGGGATACCTCCGATGGTTTTCCTTCACCGGTATGCAGATCAAGGTTGCCAGGCAACTGCCCCACATTATAACGGTGTCCGAGATGGCCAGGCACCACATCCATGAGATATTCGGTATTCCGGAATCCAGGATGAAGGTGATTTATAACGGCATCGATGCGGAGCTATTCAGTCCCTCTCAGGATGTGACCAGGCTTAATGATATGATCCTCATGGTCATGAGCCGCGACACAGCGGTCAAAGGCCTTCGTTTCCTCCTGGAGGCGCTGGCTGAACTAAGAAAGAGGTGGGATTTGAAGGTGGTGGTTGTGGGCAGGACACTGGGGGATGGTGTTACGGAAAAGCTGATGGACAAGCTGGGTGTTACGGATGCAGTGACTTTCCGCAACCAGATTGAAACGTCGGAACTGATAGAGCTGTACAGGTCAGCCACACTCGTTGCTGTGCCTTCCACCTATGAAGGCTTCGGCATACCGGCCGCGGAAGCCATGTCCTGCGGCGCCCCGCTTGTATCGACCACGGCAGGAGCGTTGCCTGAAGTTGTCGGCGATGCCGGCATTTTGATACCGCCGGGCGATTCTACCGCGCTTACCGCTGCTATTGCACAATTGATGGAGAGCCCTGCAAAACGCAATGAATATAGCATGTTGGGAAGGAAACGAATTTTGGAGAAATTCAACTGGAGCAATGCGGCCCGACTATCGGCAGAAGTGTACTCGGAAGCTATAGAAGCCAAACGAGCCAGGACGGCGGCGGGCGGTTGAATTCAGCGCAGTCTTGATTAATATCGCTGATAAATGTAAAATGTCTGCGTGTTTTCAATGCTTTTGTCAAGCGATTTAACGGACTAACATTCATGCGGATATGTTTGTTGAGCTACCGGGGTTATCAATACTCTGGCGGTCAGGGTATTTACGTCAGGTATCTCAGCCGCTCCCTTCAGAGGTTGGGACACAGTGTGGATGTGGTGGCGGGTCCGCCCTATCCGGACCTGGCTGATGGAATCAACCTGATCAGACTACCAAGTTTGGACCTGTACAGGTTGCCTGAAAAAAGACGTTACCTGATCAATCCGATGCGGCTCAACACGTGGCCCAACTTTGTCGAATGGCTGGGTGAATGCAGCGGTTGCTTCACAGAGCCGCACACGTTTGCTATGAGAGCCTACAGCATGTTCCGCCAGGATGGTCACAGCAAGAAATACGATATCGTGCATGATAATCAGTGCATTACGGAAGGGATACTTAAGATCAGGCAACTGGGGATGCCGCTGGTGACCACCATCCACCATCCTATAACGATCGATCGCGAACTAGCCCTCAGGGCCAGCAATTCGGCCTACCGCTCCTGGGGAATCAAGCGCTGGTACTCCTTCGCAGATACACAGATAAAGGTGGCCAGGCATCTATCCCATTTTATTACGGATTCAGAACACTCCCTGCAGGAGATCACGAGCAGCTTCGGATTGCCGCGCGAGCGATTCAAGATCATTTATTGCGGGGTGGACACGGATGTTTTCAGGGAAAAGCCCGGCTCGAAGCGGTCCGGCAATGGCATACTGGTGATAAACAGTGGGGACACACCGCTCAAAGGGCTTAAATTCCTTTTGGAGGCGGTGGCGGAGTTGCGTAAGACGCGCGCAGTGGAGCTTACCATAGTTGGGGAGCCGCTGGTCAAAGGTTATACTGAAGGATTGATCGAATCGCTGTGTCTCGGCGATTGCACTCAATACACCGGCAAGATAGACACCGAGAGTCTGGTCAAACATTATTCTTCGGCAACCATGCTGGTTGTGCCCTCTATCTATGAAGGATTCGGACTGCCTGCGGCGGAGGCCATGGCCTGCGGGACACCGGTTATTTCCACCACTGCCGGCGCCCTGCCGGAGGTGGTTGGCGACGCCGGCATCCTTGTGCCGCCCGGTGATACGGACGCCCTGGTGAAATCTATAGAAATACTTCTGGATAATCAAACAAGACGAAAGGAGTTGGGCGCCATGGGTGTGGAGAGGGTGAAGAGATTATTTAACTGGGACAATGCAGCCGGGCAA
>CAYVBI010000243.1:0-2978 GCA_964448985.1 uncultured Dehalococcoidales bacterium | reverse complement strand
CAATCAATCCCCCCGTCATTGCGAGCCCGAAGGGCGCGGCAATCTTGTGTACCCGTAATCACGTACAAGATTGCTTCGTCGCTACGCTCCTCGCAATGACGATAAAAGAGGTCATTGCGACCGTTTTTTCGTCCCGTCATTGCGAGGCCTTTCTAACCCGTCATTGCGGTGAGGCGAAGCTGCGAGCCGAAGGCGTGGCAGCCTTAAGGCCGCGGCAATCAATCCCCCCGTCATTGCGAGCCCGAAGGGCGCGGCAATCTTGTGTACCCGTAATCACGTACAAGATTGCTTCGTCGCTACGCTCCTCGCAATGACGATAAAAGAGGTCATTGCGACCGTTTTTTCGTCCCGTCATTGCGAGGCCGAAGGCCGCGGCAATCTTGTGTACCCGCATGACTGCACAAGATTGCTTCGTCGCTATGCTCCTCGCAATGACGATAAAAGAGGTCATTGCGACCGTTTTTTCGTCCCGTCATTGCGAGGCCGAAGGCGTGGCAGCCTTAAGGCCGCGACAATCTGGTGTACCCGTAATCACGTACAAGATTGCTTCGTCGCTGTGCTCCTCGCAATGACGATAAAAGAGGTCATTGCGACCGTTTTTTCGTCCCGTCATTGCGAGCCGAAGGCGTGGCAGCCTTAAGGCCGCGGCAATCAATCCCCCCGTCATTGCGAGCCCGAAGGGCGCGGCAATCTTGTGTACCCGCAATCACACACAAGATTGCTTCGCTTCGCTCGCAATGACGTGATAACAGGTGCGCTCCTCGCAATGACATCATTGATTCATGTTAAAATAAACCGTTTTACACATTCGTAAGCGCGAGGAGGTAAGTGTCATGGGTAAGATCTACGGAGGCCATCTTGTTGCCCGGTATCTCAAGCAGGTCGAGGGGGTCGACACCGTATTCGGGCTGAGCGGGGGACACATCGACCGCATCTTCGACGGGTTCTACGAATACGGCGTGCGGCTGATAGACGTGCGGCACGAGCAGGCGGCGGTGATGATGGCCCACGCCTGGTCCATTTTTAAGAACGAGCAGGGCGTCTGCATCGTCACGGCGGGCCCCGGCTTCACCAATTCCCTCACCGGGCTGGTCAACGCCAGCATGGAGAACGCCCCGGTGGTGATGCTGAGTGGCATGGCGCCCATCAGGGACCGCGAGAAGGGCGCGCTGCAGGACATGAGCCAGGCCGACATGGTCAAATCGATCGTCAAGTGGCACGGAGTCTGCCACGACACCAGGCGCATACCCGAATATGTCTCCAAGGCCTTCCGCGTGGCCATGTCCGGCAGGCCGGGCCCGGTCTTCCTGGAATTGCCTCCCGACATACTCAACGTTCAGGTAAACGACGCGGACATCACCTGCCCGCAGAGGGCATGTAAATCCTACAAGTCCCTGGCGGACATCCAGGCCATCAGGGAGGCCGCAGATGCGATCAATGCGGCGTCCAAGCCCCTGCTGGTGGGCGGCAGCGGCGTGGGCTTCAGCGACTGCGATAAAGAGCTGAAGGAATTCATAGACAAAACGGGCATCCCCTTCGTCCTGATGAATAACGGCAGGGGTACCCTACCGGACGAGCATCCTCTCTCACTCTGGGACGGGGGACAAATAGCCTTATTGTCGGCGCTGCCCATGGCCGACCTGGTGATCGTGCTGGGCTTACGCTTCAACTGGTTGATGTTCTTCGGGCAGGGCTTCCCCGATGCAACGGTGATCCGCGTCGACGTGGAGCCCTCCGAGCTGGACAGGAACAGATGCTGCGACATCGGGCTGGCCGGCGATATCGCGCTCACGCTGCGCGAGCTCAACAAGCACGTCAAGAAAAAGGACCACGGCGCGTGGATGAAATCACTGAGAGAATCCTATCTGCCGCTGGTGGCAGGTGAAATAGAGCAGAGGGATAAGATCAGCGACCCGATACACCCCGGGCGACTCATCGAGCAGGTTAAAAAGGCGTCGCAGGACAGCCCCATCTATATCATCGACGGCGGCGACGCCTCGTATTTCGGCCTGACGGGTCTCATGGCAAAGGAGAAGTCGGGCATCATCGGCGGCGCGGCGGGGCTCTTCGGCTGCCTGGGCACCGGCGTGCCCATGGGCATAGGCGCCAAGGTGGCGCGTCCCGATAAGACGGTGGTCGTGATCAGCGGCGACGGCTCCTTCGGCCTCAACGCCATGGAGTTCGACACAGCCGTGCGGCATAAAATCCCCTTCGTCTGCGTGATTGTGAACGACCAGGCCTGGGGCATGATCAAGCACGGGCAGGAGATAACGTACGGGCCGAAGCGCCTGGTGGGGTCCGAGCTGGGCGTGGTGCATTACGAGAAAGTTGTCGAGGCGCTGGGAGGGCACGGCGAATTCGTGACAAAGGACGACCAGATCATGCCTGCCATGAAGCGGTCGCTGGAATCCGGCAAACCGGCCTGCGTAAACGTGCTGACCGATCCCACGGTGACCAGCCCCGGCACCCTGCTGCTGGTCGACGGCCTCAAAATGGAATAGGGGTTAAAAGGGGGGATAGGGTTATGAAGGCCTTACAGTTCTCCGTTTCCGTTCCTCAATACCTGGCTCTCACGTTGCTGGGCGCCCTGAGTAAGAGCCTTTTCTACAGCGGGCCCCTGGCCACTGTGAAACTGGTGGACGCGCCCGATCCGGTCCTGCCGTCACCCGACTGGGTGAAGGTGAGGACGCTGATGTGCGGCTTCTGCGGCAGCGACCTGAACCTCATTATGCTCAAGGAATCGCCCACGGCCTCGCCCTTCTCGTCCTTCCCCTGCACCATGGGCCACGAGATTTGCGGCGAGGTGGCGGCGGTGGGCGGCGGTGTCGAGGGATTCAAGGCAGGCGACCGCATAATACTGATGAACCACCTGGGCTGCGTGACGCGGGGCATCAAGAACCCCTGTAAAAGCTGCCGGGAGGGGCGTCCCTCCAACTGCGAGAACTTCGCCGAGGGCAAGCTGGCGCCCGGCATGTTCA
>CAYVBI010000242.1:0-3021 GCA_964448985.1 uncultured Dehalococcoidales bacterium | reverse complement strand
TGCTGAACTCGATGTCGCCTTTAGCCAGGCCCGGCAGGTATTTTCTCTTCTGCTCCTCCGTGCCGTGTTTTAGAATGCTCAAGCCCCCGAACACCTCCGATAGAATCAGATACCAGGCGCCTGCCATCCCGCATCCGTGCGCGGCCAGATTCTCCATGGCGATGAAAAGCTCGGTTGCGCCGCCGCCCGATCCCCCGTACTCTTCCGGTATAACTATGCCGAGGAATCCGGCTCCGCAGATGGCTTTCCAGAATTCACCGCCGAATTCGCCTTTCTGATCTTTTTTTCGCCAGTATTCGGGGCCGAATTCGGCCCCGATCTCTTTGGCAGAGTTGGCGATCATACGCTGGTGTTCAGTGAGTTCAAAGTCCATTGTTGCTCAATCTCCCGTTAATTATTTGCCTATTAACATACCGGTGGGATCGATATCCTTGCGCAGTATTTCAAGGTCACGGTCCGATGGCTCGGGGCTTACTGTGTATTTGTCGGGAATGATGATATCAAAGCTTGAATTATCACGGACTTCTTCAATGCTGACGCCCGGGTGGAGCGATATCAGCTTCATCCCCTTGGTCTTCTCATCGAAGCCGTAGACTGCCAGCTGTGTAATCATCCTGAATGGTCCTGTCCCGCTGGGCAGGCCCGCCTTTTCCCTTGCTCCCGGTCCGCTCAGGTAGCCCGGCGTTGTCAGAAAATCGACCTTGTTGACGAATGTGCGCTTGGATTGTCCCCCCACGATGAGTATCGTCTTATGTGCAAAAGAAGCGATATCGTTGGCGCCGCCGCTGCCCGGCAGCCGGGCCTTAGGGTGGTCATGGTCACCAATGCAGGTGGTATTTATATTTCCGTACATATCCACCTGGGCCCCGCCCAGGAAGCCGTAATCTATGAATCCCGCCTGGCAGGACGACATCACATCATGCATGCTGGTGGCGGCAATACCCCTGTAGCAGGTTAAGGCCTGTCCCACTGATATGGGCAGCTCGGGCAGTATGGGGCCAACGCCCCCGGCTTCAAATATGATCAGGAGATTAGGAGCGTGCGTCTTTTGTGCCAGCATGCCGGCTATCATGGGAAGACCCGTGCCGACAAAGACGGACTTGCCATCCTCCAGCAGGTTTGAGCCTGTGAATGCCAGGAATTCACGCATGTTATATCTGGCGTTTTGATTGTTGGCCATTTATCATTCATTCTCCCTTATAATCTGGACCATCGTATGTCGTTTCTATTTGCGCCAGGGTGTTACCAGCGGCACCCTCATAGCTTCACGCTTCTGAAGGAATCCAATCTTTTTCAGCCCGCCGCAGATCTCCAGGTATTCATCGAAATCCTTCACCCCGAAGATGTATTTGTCGGAGTATTGCTGGACACCCTCGTCGGTCTTTGAAAGCGCCAGCCATTCAGCAATATGCTCTTCGTCGAAGAAATACTTGCCGTGCATTTCGCAAGGATGTGATGCGTAAGGCTGCTCGACCACGGCGTCCACAACATAGAAAGGTATCACGTTGCGCCAGGGTTCCCTGCGCATTATCTCGTTATCAATGATCTCCTCCGTGGTTATGATGAGCTTGCGGGCACAGCGTGCCAGCTCAAAGTCCTCTACCATGATGCCGTCGATCTGGCAGTTGCCGTAGATATCGCAGCGGTGAACATGTATGAAAGCTACGTCCGGATAGGCTGCCGGGATCAGGTTTATAGGCTTGCCGCTGAAAGGATCGGTTACCACCTTACAGGAGCTGTATGCGCCCGTATCGGTACCGAGCAGGTTGCGGCTGGGGATGAAGGGGAGGCCCATCATGCCCGCCAGGAACCTCCACTGGTAGCCGGAATTGCTGATTTCAGCGATGACCTTGCACCTGCCGGATTCCACCATGCGTCTGCTGGCCGGCGACAGGCCTCTGACCTCGTGGCCGAAGCTATAGGCTACTTCAACCCTGTCAACGCAGCCGTTGCCCACCAGGAGGTCCAGGTCGTGGACGGCCGTCTTGCCTGCCATGATCAGGTTGCGCTTGCGCTGGCGGATGATCTCATAGATTATGTTCATGGAAACACGGATATGTCCGAAGCCGCCGCTGGCGATGAAGTCGCCGTCTTTGATGAATTTAGTCACTGCCTCGCTCGCGGTCATGGTTTTGTCCTTGAGCGCACGCGACTTGTTGTGCAGGACATACTCCCGGTTTTCATCCGGATCGTGCCATCCGACCAGTTGCCCTTTGCCTTCGTGTAAAACTTCCATTTGCTGCTCCTTCAGTCGTTTTAAGATATCAGTCAACTTGCCGGGAAGCTGAATAACTTACAGCTTACCGGCAAGTTTAAGTGAACTATTAATTATACGGGAAAAGCGGCTTCTATTTTTTTGTAATACCGAGTATCTTGCGCGCCTCGGCTGGAGTAGCCGGCTCCCTACCGAGCATGGCGGCTATTTTAACAGCTAATTCTACCTGTTCATAGCTGCCTTTGGCCAGTTCCCCATCCGGCATTCTGGTGTTGTCCTCCAGGCCCACCCTCATGTGCCCTCCCAGCATGCATGACTGCATGATGGCCGGGACCTGCTCTGTGCCTACGGCGCAGGTGGTGAAGTTGGAGTCGGGCGGCAGCGCATTGACAAATGCCACAAATACCTCGGGCCTGAATTTCTGGCCGCCGTTCACGCCCCATACGAAGTTGAAGTTGTAGGGCTTACGGAAGATATTCTGTTTGGCTATGATAATCCAGTTGTCCAGGCCTCCGACGTCGTACAGCTCAGCCTCCGGCCTGCATCCGATCTCTTCCATGATTTTACCGAAATCCTGCAGCATACCGAAGGAGTTGACGAAAACGTTGTCGATAAGGATCTGACCGGTTTTGCGGTCCAACACGCTGAAATTCATGGTGTTGGTATTGAGTGAGGCGCTCTCCGGCTTGATGGCCTGGATCGACCGTATCCTTGACTCCATGTTGAGTTTGATCAAATTGTTTATCAGGTTAACGCAATCCGACTCGGGGAACGGTCCGACCTGGCAGGGGAAGCCCACCGAGGAA
>CAYVBI010000241.1:0-3037 GCA_964448985.1 uncultured Dehalococcoidales bacterium | reverse complement strand
TGTGAATGAAAGCCGGAGGTGTTAATGAATTGCTGTTCTCGATGTTGCTCTCAATCATAAATATTGCAATGAGTATAACTGCAAAAAACAACAAGTCTATGAAGGACCTGATCAAGGTACGCAACTATGCATACGTAATGATGACCAGGGATGGAAAAATCGGCAGGCGTTTTATCTTCAGAGACGGAAAATATTCATCGGACAAGGTGCTCAAAGACTATGACCTGGCCTTCGTGTTTAAAAACGCGGATATCGGGTTCAAAACACTGGCTCTGGGTGGTGAAACTGGAATAACAGAAGCAATAAATAACTGGAACCTGAAGCTTGTGGGGAATGTCGATATCGCCACCTTCTTCCAAATAATGATTGGAGTCTCAATGGGCATGATGAAAAGATAATAATGTGGAATTCAACGATTTTAAAAGAAAACGACTCTGTAAAATTACTTATCTCAATAGGTAGCGGCGGTTGAGGCAACCCATCGCAGTTTCTGCGCAGCCATCTCGGCAACGAATTGGCTAAAACGACGGAGGAAATCAAGTGAGCAAAAACTCAGAAATCCAGACAGAACGAATGATTGAGATGTTCGATAACCTGAAGGCGGACAAATATCCGCTCAAGGAGTACAGGTATGTCGGCGAACGGGGCCCGCGCAGGATTGACGGCCCTCCCAAGGCGATGGGAGCGGCCGATTACTGCATGGATATTCAGCTTCCGGGCATGCTGTATATGCGTTTCCTCATGTCGCCCTACCCGCACGCCAGGATACTCCGGATGGATACCAGCAAGGCCGAGAAGCTGCCGGGTGTGAGATGTGTACTGCGCTACGACGATCCGGAAATCCCGGAATCCGCCAACCTCGGCAATATCGCCGGCTCCTTCGGCAACGACAGGCCCCTCTCGGGAGTCGCTCACTTCGAGGGAGAGTTGATAGGCGCTGCGGTGGCAGCCGAGACTGAGGCTATCGCAGAGGAGGCCCTCTCGCTGATCGAGATTGAGTGGGAGGAAAGACCCTTCAATCTGGACCCGGTGGCGGCCAGCGATCCCTCGGCCCATCTTAGCTTCCCCGAACGTTATATCGACGGAAACCACTGGAACAGGGGCTTCTTTGACACTATCGCAAGGGGTGATACGGCCAAAGGATTTGCCGAGGCGGACAAGGTCATCGAGTTCAAGCTTACGCGCGCAGCCCACACCTGGATCGGACCAGAGCGGCCCTGCGGAGTCTTCAAGTGGAACGGCAACTATCCCGAGGTCTGGCTTAAAAATCAGCGGGGACACCTCCCCAAACGCCAGATCTCAACCTGGTACGGGGGCATACCTTTGAACACCATCCAGGTGCACATGCCGTTCCAGGGCGCAAGCTTCGGCGGCTGGTCCTGTGTCGATTGGAGCCTGGGCGGCATGTATTGCGCCGGACTTGTGGCCAGGAAGACAAAAAGGCCGGTTAAATACGTTTTCAACAGGCGGGAGGACTTCTACGGCGGCTCCATGGACGAAGGGACCTACTTAATTAAGGTGGGGTTTAAAAATGACGGAACTATCACTGCTGTCGATGCCACAGCCTACCTCGTCAATGCCATCTGGCCCGTTTTCCACGCGGGAGCGCATTTCAGCGAAAATACCAAGGTGGGAAACATGAAAAGCCAGACTAAATCGGTCTGGATCAACAAAGGGCCCACGGTCCCCGTCCGCTGCGAGATGCTGCCTACCTGTTTTACCCTGACGACCGTTATGGATCACGTTGCGGCCGAGCTGGGTATGGACCCCACTGAGATGGCCCTGAAAAACGACGGCTGCGACGGCCGTGAAATGGCCTCGCTCGTTGAGGAGAAAAAAGAACGTGGATTTGAGAACCGCGACAGCCTCAGGGAATGCATTGAGAAAGGCAAGGCTGAGTTCAAGTGGGATCAGTCATGGCATAAGCCCGGCGCCAGGAAACTGGCCAACGGACGCATGCACGGTGTTGGATTCACCTGGGGCCAGGAATGGGCCGATTCGTTGGGCGGCGGCGAGTTTGCCATCCGCATCGAACGGGGAGACGGCACCGCCACCCTGCAATCGCTGGGCGTCGACCATGGTGTTGAAGCCGAAAATACCTATTGCCGCATCGCGGCCGACGAGCTCGGCTTCCGCCTGCAGGACGTCAACTACAACTCACACCACGACCCCGGCTTCGTCAGGATGACTCCCGGTTCCTCCACCAATCTATCGGCCAACGGATGGGCGGTGCGCCATACGGCGAGGATACTCAAACAAAAGATACTCGAGGCAGTCACCAGCCCGACGGCGCCGTCACAGCGGGGCAGCTTCCAGCCGGCATTTCCCGATATCAGACCCGAGGAGCTGGATATTAAAAATAGCCAGATTTTCGTTAAGGCCGATCCCTCCAGGCGGATGCCCATCTCTGAATATGTTAAGCACGGGGGACCGACGGGACCTATCACAGCCACCGAGATCCTCGGAGCGAGAACTGCATTTACTGAACCGCTGTATGCGGTCGGATACCATGCTCAGGAGGGAGGCTACAGCCCACTAAGCCCCAGGTCGCGCTTCTGCCGCCAGGCCCACTTCATGGAGATCGAGGTGGATACCGATACCGGCGAGGTAATCGTCACCAGGGTGGTCAATGTCAACGATGTGGGCAGGGCCATAAATCCTATGAGCTGCGAAGGCCAGCAATACGGCGGCACCGTCATGGCAGTAGGCAGGGCCAAGTTCGAAGAGATTGTGCACGACCCGGTCACCGGCGTGATGCTCAACGGAAACCTGCTCGACTACAAGATCGCCACCACGCTTGATACGGGCCCTATCTCTACTATACTGGTCGAGACGGGCATGGGCTACGGCCCCTACGGGTCAACAGGAATCGGTGAGGACATCGGAACAGTAGTCCCCGGACTGCTGGCGCCTGCCGTTTACAACGCCATCGGCGTATGGATAGATGATTTCCCCATTACCCCGGCCAAGGTGCTGAAGGCGCTGGGAAAGATATAGCCGAAATTCAACGCTTCAAACGAGGAGGACGAGAACTTGA
>CAYVBI010000240.1:0-3061 GCA_964448985.1 uncultured Dehalococcoidales bacterium | reverse complement strand
GTATTGTTATTACCAAAATGGAGCGAATTAGCAACTTTTTTCAAGTATTATGCCCGCAATGACGGGAGTATGATCATGAAAGAAAAATACGACTTCGCAGTAATAGGCGGGGGCCTTACAGGCCTCATAACAGCCGTTCTTCTCAGAAAAGAATGCCCGGATAAAAGCCTGCTCCTGATCGAAAAGAACAGGTTCTTCGGGGGGCTGGCGGGCACCGAAACGATCGGGGAATATTTTGTGGACTCCGTCTACTTTTTCTCCAACATGAAGCATTTCGCAAAGTACCTGGGGATCGAACATGAATTTGACGAAGACCTTCAATACCCGTTCCGTTACGTCAATGCCGTTAAAGGCGAACAATGGCATTTTGACGTTCATCAGGACCCTGAAAAGTTCAAGGCTGCGCTTGTTAATAAATTCCCCGAAGATAAGAAGGGGATAACAAGGTACATTAATGATATCGGAAAAGTCTATGACCAGTTCACAGGAAATCTCAAGACCGGCTTGAATGCCCTGGATATAATGAAACTCCTCTTTACTTCAAAAGAACTTCTTTCGGTAATGAACGTCACCGTGGAAAGAGCCCTTAAAAGATACAAATTCAAAGACAATGAACTTTTCAAGATCGTTAATGCCTTCTCGGCGCTGGCGGGCATTTCGTCGGAGAAGCTCAACGCGCTGATCTATTATATCGCTTTCGGAAGCCTGCGTTTCGGAGCCCTCAGACAGAAAAAAAGTTTCAGCGAACTTATCGTGAAGCTTGCTGACAAGCTAAAATCTTCGGGTGCGGATATCCTGCAAGATACGACCGTCGAAAAAATAAGCCGTCAAAGAGACGGATATTTTGATATAGCCGTATCGGGCGGGAAAGCCTTTCATGCGGACAAGGTCATCAGCACCATCGATACAAAAAAAATGTTCGCCGGCATCGTTGATAAGAAGATCATGCCGCCCAAGTTCGCGGAAAAAGCCGCGGCTCTCAGGATGACTCCTTCCGCATTCATCATGCGACTGGTGATAGAGTCGGACAAAACTGACTATCCGACAAATATCGGCCAGCTTCTCTTCCACTCTGACGAATTCGCATATTCAAAATATTATGACCGCTCGCTGGAAAACGCTACAGCGCTGGACAAGAGTTCCTTCTATTTTGCCGTGTCGATAAGGGAACAGGAAAAGAAAGGATATTTTTCAATCGAGCTTCTCGCTATGCCGGTATCATACGGCTATTGGAAAAATATCAGGAAGATCGGCGAGGAACTTTATAAAAAAGAGATAGAGGAGTGGGAAGATTTCTATCTGGACAGGCTCGAAGAATTCTTTGAGCCGGACCTTCGGAAGAAGATCGCGCAGAAAAGATCTCTCACGCCGCTAAGCATCGAAAAAGCTTTCAACGTGAGCGAAGGCGCTGTATTTGACATGGCCTATTTAACCGAGCAGACAGGTCCGAAAAGGCTTCCGCTCAAAACTCCCGTGAAAGGGCTGTACCACTGCAAAATGGTCCACGGGGTTTTCGGGGCGTTCTTCCAGTCGTTTTTAGTGGTTGACGAGATCCTCGGAGGCAAGCTTAATAAAAAGAGCTACGATTTCACAAAGCTCGTGTAAGTAAATGTCGGAGAAGGTAGGCGAGTACATCGACAAGTGGGCCTGACACGGCGTATAATTTTTAAGATCAATAGGACTATCATACAGGCAGAATATCATGCCGGAGATTGATCGGAATTCACCACATACGCAAAGGGAGCTGGATATTGCAGCGCTGCGGGCCAAGTCGGCAGCGTTGGAAAAAAGGATGAGGGAGCTTCTGCAGCATATCGACGGCAATTCCAATTACAGGAACGACATAATCTGGCTGGCGCAGGATATCAACAATATCCAGAGGCAGATAAAAGTACTGGAATCGAATGACCCTGGTGGGCGCACCTGAAGGTACGGCCCTACCGGCAGGTCCAATCCCCATTCATTATCAAGAGAAGCATGAACAGTGGCCTATATGCATCTCAAAGTTGGGAAGAGCTATCCTAATAACTCTACCAGCTTGATGGTTTGGTGAACGGTCCACGTGAGTCCGTGAGCGTTTCCGGGAACTGAGCTTTAGCTAATACTGAGTTGTTTATCTTAGGCATACACGAACTGGCAACACTTTTCAGCTTCCCACTAGGTGGATTATTCCGATCAGGATTTACCAGTGTCACGGTTCTTTTAAATTTCTTAACGACAAATTCGATCGGTAATGCAAGATCTGAATCATTAGATACTACTACAACGTCATCAAAATCATTATCGAAACAATCGACTAATAAATACGAAGCTAAATTTACGTCAGATCCTTTTTCTTCCCGCTTTAATATTTGCACTTTCTGTGGAGGACGATTGGGAGGGACAATACGATCTGTATAAGCGAGAGGAAATTGCGGCATCAGCCTGGCCCACTCGACGAAGAGTCCACGCTTTATCTCCAGATTAGGGATTGTGTTTAGAGCACGTAAATATACTGTTTGTCTTATGGGAGCCCCTGGATCGTGATCCAGTGGCTTAACAATCGCTGTAAAATAGCGAATACGCTTTATCGTGAGTTTAGGAAATAGAATCTGGCAGATGGTGGCTATGTTCAACCACTTATAACGGGACTGAGCGAGCGAGCCGTAGTAAAGATTGAATCCGTCTACGTATATATTAGTCGTCAACTACATCCCCATATACAAAAGCCGCTCTAAGAGCGGCTTTTGTGCCCTAACTTCGAAAAGATAGGGGAATCAACTACGTTAATTATAGTATAACGTATTATATTGTCAAGTATTATATGCTTGTGTTCTACTTTAACCGTCTATGCATGAAATTTAATATATCAGGTTCTTCTCAAGCTTTAGACCTTGGCTAAGCGGCAGGTCCAATCCCCTTGAGACGTCCTGCTTTAATTTTCGTACCGCCCGCTGATCCAGGCCGGCTATCTTTTCGGCCAGTCTTTCCACTTCTCCCTGCAGATCGGCGCGGGGCACCACATGGTTGACCAGTCTCATCTCAAGAGCCTCCTGCGCTCCGACGCGGCGGCCGGTCAGCA
>CAYVBI010000239.1:0-3064 GCA_964448985.1 uncultured Dehalococcoidales bacterium | reverse complement strand
CTCCGGACCCAGGTAATCAAACATCCATGATGCCGGTCCGGACAGGTTGCCGGGGAAGGGATTTTTCTCCAGTTTATCCACGGCCGCGGCGACGATGCCGGCCGTGGTCTGCCGCGGCGGCATGGAAGCGTGCCCGCCCTCGGATTCAGCCGAAAGCTCCAGGGACAGGTAGCCTTTTTCGGCTATGCCTATCAGTGCAACAGGAACTGCAACGCCGGGAACGGCACCGCTGATGACCACGAAGCCCTCGTCGGTGATCAACTCGAAATCCTGGCCATTGTCCTTGAAGTATTGCGCAATCTTGCCTGCGCCCTGCATGCCGGTTATCTCCTCGTCAAAGCCGGAGGCCAGGTATATGGAACGCGAAGGTTGAAACCCTTCCTTGATCAGGTATTCCATGGCTTCCAGCATGCCGAGCAGCGTGCATTTATCGTCCAGCGTGCCGCGGCCCCAGATGTAACCGTCGGCGATCGTTCCTGAAAAGGGCGGGTAAGTCCAGCCTTCTTCAGGGGCCGGCACGACATCCTGGTGAGCCAGCATCAGGATGGGCTTTTTCTGGGGGTCGCTACCCTTCCACATATAGAGCAGGCCGTAACCGTTGATCACCTTCAGTTCCGTGGTCGAGTGCACCAGGGGATAGGTATTCTTGAGGTATTCCTGCAGTTTGGCGAAGGGCTCATAATCCACCTGGGAGGTGTCCGCGTTAAAGATGGTCTTGAACTTGATGGATTCCGACAATCGCTGCGCGGCCTGGTTTTTATCGATACTGTAAGTTACCTTGCTTCCTGCCGGCAGCTGTTTTGAGCTGAATGTCATGGTCTTGACGGCGATGACGGCTCCCAGCACAACGATCACGGCTACTATGCATAGTACCACTATCACCCATTTTTTCATTTTTTACCAACCTCCTCAGGCGGATGATTTTAAGCATTCTAACACGGTGCCTGCGCTACTACAAAGGCTGAATTGGAGTCAGCAAAAAGAATTGCCACTCTTCTTCTGCGGAACATATTTATACCCGCAGCGCTGCTCATTCTACAGGCATGCGTGCGCTGCCTGTGGCCCGTATCATCCAGTTGACCTTGCTGCGGTCGCTGTACCAGAAGGTCGAATTATAGAAAGTATCGATGGACACCGGCGAGATGTTGGGCGGCCGCCCGCTGGCCAGGTCGGAGTGCTCGTTGGTGATGCTGTCGTCCACGCCGACCTGTATGCCCTTGTGCATGCCCGTGCCGGTGAACAGGTAAACCTGAAAATCGTTTTCAAGGTGAAGCGGCGGTATGTCGAAATCCACCCAGGACGGCTTCTGGTAGGGGAAGGCGCCTTTGACAGGAAATTTGGCGATGGCATATACCTGGCTGAAGAGTGGAGTATTAAACATATCCAGGACGGAAAGCTCAAAGGTCTTGCCTTCCCAGGCCACGCCGTAGATACCACCGCAGATGCTGACCTTTTTCAGTATGAAAGGCCTGGCTGGAGGGGTGAAGCTGATGAGGAAGCCGTTGTTGTAGCCTGCCCACAGGGCATCCTGCGAGACGCCGCTATCGTATTTGAGCTCCACATCCCTCTCCTCCACGGCTATCACGGTGAGTGTTGTGCTGGCGCTGTCGAGCTGGATTTTATATATTCCGGCCTCATCTCTGGAGACGTTGAAGGTCACTTTCGCGATCTTTTCCGGCTGGACGGTGACGGTCTTGCTCGCCACCTGTTCGCCGTTCATGGTGAGCTCTGCTGTGAAGTTGCCGGGCAGTCCGCCCAGGTTGGTCACCTGGGCTACAACAGAGGCGTCCTCTCCGGCCAGCACATGGTTGGGCGTGACACCCAGCGATACTACCTGGAAAGAGGCGGGTTGCAACTGCGGCTGCTGAGAGCAGGCTAAACATATCGCAACAGCCAGCAGCATCAGAGGCAGAAAGGTATAAGCTTTTATCCGGCGGTACATCTGCAGCAGGGCAAGTATAATGCACCCGCCCTGCTGCAGGCAACCGATTACTACTTCTTGGGCTTTAACATATCGCGCAGTTCACGCTTGAGTATCTTTCCGACCGCGCTGAGGGGCAGGGAATCCATAAAGATTATCTGCTTGGGCACCTTGTAGGGCGCGACCCTCTCGCGCATAAAGCTGGTTATGGACTTACGGGTGGCGTCGTTGGGCTCCACACCCGGCTTGAGCACGACGGCCGAGGCGACGATCTCGGTAAAGGCGCGGTCGGGGTCGGGCACACCCACGGAGGCGCACATCTCAACGTCCGGGTGCTGGGCTAAAATGTCGTCCAGCTCACGTGTGAAGACCTTCATACCGCTGACGCTGACCATGTCCTTGAGCCGGTCGACGATGTAGAAGAACCCGTCCTCGTCCATAGTGGCGACATCGCCCGTATGCATGTAGCCGTCGCGTATGGAGTTGGCCGTCTCCTCGGGTTTATTATGGTAGCCTTTCATGATCTGGGGGCCGCGGGCGCAGAATTCTCCCGGCTCTCCCAGCTTGGCAAGCTCACCGGTAGCCGGGTCGACCAGCTTGACCTCAGTATCAGGCAGCGGCATGCCGACGGAGCCGACTTTCTTCTTACCCAGGAATGGTTGAGCCGTTATCAGCGGGCTGGTCTCCGTCATGCCGTAGACCTCGACCAGCTTGTTATCCCCCACGATGTCGTAGAACTGCTTGATCAGCTCGGCCGGGAAGGGCGCGGCCCCGCTGGCGTAGAACTTAACGAAGGAGAGATCCATCTTCTGGAAATCCTCGTTCTTCATCATCTCCATGAAGAGGGTGGGGACATTGGCTACGACGGACGGACTGTACTTCTTGATCTGGGTGACGATGAATGCCACATCACGGGGATTGGGTATAAGGACCTGGGTCATGCCGATGGACAGGCCGACATAGGCATAGAGCAGGCCTGCCAGGTGGAAAAGAGGGAAAGCCGATACTCCCACCTCCTCGCCGATCTTGCTTTCGGTCCAGACCACCCACTGCATTATCTGGTGCGTGATGTTGCGGTTGGTGAGAATGGCGCCCTTGGAAGGCCCCGTCGTGCCGCCCGTATACTGCATCAGGCAATCCGAG
>CAYVBI010000238.1:0-3064 GCA_964448985.1 uncultured Dehalococcoidales bacterium | reverse complement strand
AATGAACCATGCATGTTGCCGAGCTGAGAAAAAAAATCGATGCGCTGGATCGGCGCCTGGTCAGCCTGCTGAATGCGCGCGCCCGGGTGGCCGTGCAGATCGGACAGCTGAAGCAGGTACGGGAGAGTGACGTGTATGTGCCGGCGCGCGAAAAAGCCGTGCTCGCACACGTCCGACGGGCGAACCGCGGGCCATTGGGCAAGGAAGCCATAGACTCCATTTACCGGGAGATCATGTCCTCCTCACGGGCCTTGGAACGGCAGGTTCGCGTGGCCCATTTTGGTCCGGCCACCACGTTCACGCACCAAGCCGCCCGCCTGCGCTTCGGCGCCAGCGTGACTTACATCCCCTGCGAAACCATTCCAGACGTTTTCGAAAACGTCCGAAATAGTCAGGCGGACTACGGCGTCGTCCCGATCGAAAATTCGACCGAGGGCGCGGTGACGTACACCCTGGATGAATTCGTCCAGACGCCGCTGCGGATCTGCGCGGAGATTTACCTTCCGATTTCACACCACCTGATGGCCGCCGGACCGCGCCGGGGCATCCGGCGGGTGGTTAGCCATCCGCAGGTGCTCGCGCAGTGCCGCAACTGGTTGCATGCCGAAATGCCGGGGGTGGAGATCGTGCCGGTGACCAGCACCGCCCATGCGGCGGAGATGGCTGTTCAGGATCGGCACGTAGCGGCCATTGGCAGCATTCTGGCTGCAGAACATTATCATTTGCAGGAGTTGGCGGCGGAGATTCAGGATTTAAGCGGCAATACGACCCGCTTTCTGGTGATCGGCAAATCGTTTGGGTCTCCCACCGGTGACGATAAGACCTCGATTTTCTTCGCTGTAAAGCACAAGGCCGGCGCCCTGCACAGCGCCTTGGGATCGCTCAAGAAATATCGGCTCAATATGACCAAAATTGAGTCCCGGCCCAACAAATTGAAAGCCTGGGAATACCTCTTCTTTGTGGATATTGAAGGCCATGTCGAGGAACAGCGGGTGCGCAACGCGTTGCGCGATCTGGAGCGCCATTGCACGCTGATGACGGTCCTGGGGGCTTATCCCCGGGCGCCGGAGGCCGCGGACGGATGACAGACGACAGACACCAGACGCCGGCCCGGAGAAGACGGACACCTGAAAGAATATATCGGGCGTAGCGTTGCGCGAAGCCCGATGTCACCGTGTGTCGAATTCAGTTTCCGCCGGAGTTATAGCCATTTGGCGTGTCAAGAGTGATTTTCATGATTGATGATAGTAATGTATTGGACGATGACATGTTTAGCAATTTGTGTGACCTGATGAATAAACTCCACGTTATACTTGAGGCAATAAAGAGATTTGACCCGATGATAGTCCGTTAAATATCGATCCACGGCAGCTTGGGAATGTTGACACTCCCGAGCAACGAGGGCTGGATCTTTTTTCTCCAGGATGACTTTGCGAAGGATGATGGTTTTGTGTGAGACGGTGGAACCCATATCATGGAGTGCGCCGGTATGGGGCAATGTGCAATCGTGGAGGGTTTCATACCGACGGCGGTGTTGAGAAGCCCAGGCGTGGCCCCGCAGGGTAAGCAGCCCCAGGTCACGGGTGGACAGGATGCCGCCTTGCGCGTAAGCTTCGCGAATCATTCGTGCTAAGGCGGCATTGGCGACTTTAGAGAAATGAGTGCCCTGAGTAAGGTGTTCGACATCGAGTTCGTTTATGACGGTCAGGATGACGGGGACGAAACGGCGTCTTGGGGAATCGCCGCGTGTATTTTTATCCAAGGCGTTCCAGAGAATTTGACCGGGTTGCAAGCGACTGGATTCTGGCGATAGCGCCGCGAAGAGGCGAATTAATTCGTCGGCTAATTTTTCGCGCATGACCGGGCCAAAGAAGCGGGGACATTCTTGGGCGAAAAAGTTCATGAGGACCGGTTTAAAAAACCGTTGTTTGGCAGCCTGATATCTTTTCACGCAATCGGGAGGTTGGATCACAGGCACCTCCTTCGGTGGGCTGACCGTACAATCTTTTTTTTAAGAAAGGATTTAAGTTCCTGGCGCCGATGAGGGACCATCGCAACCTGTTGGTGGAGCTGCTGATATGACTCAACCAACGGTGCGGACACCTTGACAAGGAAAGCAATCATACGCAGATCATAGCCGGCTTGAGACAAGGCAACGATACGTTTAAATTTACTGATGTAATTCTGAACCGAGGGGATACTATGATGGGTAAGGCATGCGATCTCCGAATATTCTTTACCCTGCAGCCAGGCCTCCACAATAATCGTGCAATGAGAAATCGAACGGCCCATATCCTTGATCGTCGAACGCAACGGCAGGACAACTTGCTGTTTACGCAGCACGGCCAGATCGCGCGACAACGTGCGCTGCCCACAGTTAAACAAACGGATCGCAAGATCCTCCAGGGTCAACAAGCCGCCCTGCTGGAAGGCTTCGGTTGCCATGCGTTGCAAGCGATGGCGACGCAGCGCTTCCACGCCTTTGGCCTGCCGAATATTCAGGTCTTCGGCACCGGCATCGAACGTCAGCGAGACCGTCGTCTGTTTACTGTTGGCCAACGGAACATTCGGAGGGCTTTCAACAGCCACCACCGGGAAGAGCATTTGGCCTGGTTTCAAGGTGCCGTTTGACTCGAAGTAAGAGGCATACACGCGGTACACAGCCTCCAGAATGGCGGAGGCTTCGAAGGGAGAACATTGCAGGCCATGAATGATCTCGTGGGAAAACTGTTGGTCGAGTTGTTTTTGAGAAAGGCGGCGCCACTTGGTTAATGAGGAATTGTTGATCATGATAATCCTTTCATGTTGAAGGTATCGGCTCCTGGGGAACTCCAGTCGGGCTACGCCCTCCTTCCGTTCCCCAGGGTGTTCTCCACTATGACACCTTAGATCAATCATGAATACAATTACCTGTAAATGCCATTTGGCACAAATATAGGCGGATCTGCCTATGGCGGAAACCATCAACCATTGACCATTTCTTCCCCAGGTTCCCATGCCGCCCGCCACAGAAAATCATACGCCCCGAATCGTCAACCGCAAGGTGCATCGGGATTATACCGTG
>CAYVBI010000237.1:0-3087 GCA_964448985.1 uncultured Dehalococcoidales bacterium | reverse complement strand
TGAACATGCCGGGCGCCAGCTTGCCCTCGGCGAAGTTCTCGCAGTTGGAGGGACGTCCCTCACGGCAGCTTTTGCAGGGGTCCTTGATCCCCCGCGTCACGCAGCCCAGGTGGTTCATCAGTATTATGCGGTCGCCTATTTTGAAATCCTTGACACCGCCTCCTACCTCCGCCACCTCGCCGCAGATCTCGTGACCCATTGTGCAGGGGAAGGACGAAAAGGGCGAGGCCGTGGGCGATTCCTTGAGCATGATGAGGTTGAGGTCGCTGCCGCAGAAACCGCACATCAGCGTCTTAATCTTCACCCAGTCGGGTGATGGCAGGACCGGCTCGGGCGCGTCAACAAGCTTCACGGTCGCCAGGGGCCCGCTGTAGAAAAGGCTCTTGTTTATGGCGCCCAGCAGCGTGAGCGCCAGGTATTGCGGCACGGAAACGGAAAACTGTAAGGCCTTCATCTCCCCTATCCTCCTTTCTATCACCTATTCCATTTTCAAGCCGTCGACCAGCAGCAGTGTGCCGGGGCTGGTGACCGTGGGATCGGTCAGCACGTTCACGCAGGCCGGCAGGCCGGATTCCAACGCCCGCTTCATGGCCGGCATGATCTGGTCGTCCTTAGTCACGAACTCGCCGTGTCCGCCCAGGGCTTCGACCACTTTCTCGTAATGCACCATACCCAACTCGGACCCCACCAGACGCTTCGGCCCGTACGAGATCTCCTGACCGTGCTTGATCATGCCCCAGGCCTGGTCGTTCACGATCACGCAGACGAAGGGTATCTTGTGCCGCACCGCCGTGTCGAACTCCATAGCGTTGAGGCCGAAGGAGCCGTCGCCGCTGATCACCACCACCGTCTTTTTCGGCCTGGCCACCTTGGCGCCGATGCCCATGGGTATCCCCGTGCCCAGGCAGCCGAAAAGTCCCGCCGCGCCGCCGATGACGCCCGCCTTCTCTTTCGCCCTGAGACCCGTGAGGCCGAAATACGAGGCGTCGCCGCCGTCGATAATATAGATCGGGCTGTCCTGCGACGCCTTTTTAACCTGCTCTACAAGGCGCCCGGGGTGTATCGGGTCGCTGATCTTATCCCTTTGCTCGATTTCACCCGCCACCAGGGGCAGATAGGCGTCTCTCAATGTTTTCATCCAGGCGGCGTGGTCCTTTTTCTTCACATGCTTATTCAGTTCCCGCAGCGTGAGCGCGATGTCGCCGGAGAGCCCGATGTCGCAGCAGCGGTTACGGTCCAGCTCGGAGGCGTCCACGTCTACCCGCACCACCTTGGCGTTGGGGAAACCCTGCCCGAAGAACATCAACCAGTTGAAGCGCAGGCCCAGCACGATCACCAGGTCGGCCATGGGCAGCGCCGACAATAGTCCGATCTGGCCGCCGTCCCAGATGGACAGCGGATGTTCGTCCGGCAGTGTGCCCCTGCCGTTGTTCATCAGCACGAAAGGGATGCCCGTTTTATCGATGAAGTCCTTCAGCTCTTTGTCGCAGCCGCTGAAGGACACGCCGCTGCCGCCCACCAGCAGGGGTCTGGCTGCCGAGTTGATCAGTCCCGCGGCCTCCTTGATCGCCTCGGGGTCAGCCATGGATTTATAGGATTTACAAGGCCTCTGCGGACATGTGATCTCCTCTTCGTTGACCTGAACGTTGAGTATGTCAGGAGGCAATTCCAGGAAGACCGGGCCGGGCCTGCCGGACATAGCCATGCGGAAGGCCTTGGAGATATATTCGGGTATGCGTTTGGTGTCATGACAGACTCCGTGCCACTTGACGATGGACTTGACCATGTCGGCCTGGCTCATGTCCTGCAGCGCGCCCTTCTCACTGTCCCTGATGGGCGCCATGCCGCTAAGCATCACCACCGGGGCGTTTTCCATGCTCGCGTTGACCAGGCCGGTGAGGGAGTTGGTAAATCCGGGGCCCGCCGTGACGATGCAGACGCCCGGCTCGTTCTTAAAGATGGACCAGGCATGCGCCATCATCACCGCCGCCTGCTCGTGACGCACGTCAATCAGGCGTACGCCGTATTCATAAAACCCGTCGAAGATGCGGTCGATATGCCCACCGCTCAACCCGAACACCGTGTCGACGCCCTCGACCTGTTTGAGATACCTGGCAACCAGATGCCCGCCGTAGATCTTACCCATGACACATACCTCCTCGCGTTTTTACCTAAGTAAAACGGTTTATTTTAACATGAATATCGGTGGTAAAATAACAACAGGCAAAGACCAGGTTTCTTTAATTTATACTTGATATACAGGAGGACTGACCCGTGGAAAAAATGAGGCTGGGAAAATCCGGCTTAATGGTGACCAGGATCGGATTCGGAGGGATCCCCATTCAGAGACTGAATGAAGAGGACGCGATCGCAGTGATCAAGAGATGCCTGGACCACGGCATCAATTTCCTGGATACGGCTAATGCTTATACCACCAGCGAGGCGCGTATCGGCAAGGCCATCGCCGGACGCCGGCAAGACCTCATCATCGCCACCAAGACGACCCACCGGGACCGGGAGGGCATCGCCAAACACCTGGATAAAAGCCTGACGCGGCTGGGCACCGACTATATTGACCTCTACCAGTACCATGCTGTCAGCGATTTCAAGACGCTGGATATGGTGCTCGACCCGCAGGGTCCCATGGCCGTGCTGGAGGAGGCGAAAAAGGCGGGCAAGATCAGGCACATCGGCATCACGTCACACCAGATCGACGTCGCTAAAAAGGCCGTGGAATCGGGACGCTTCGAGACCATCATGTTCCCCTTCAACTTCGTCACCGACGAGGCGGCCGACAAACTGCTGCCCCTCTGCCGCAAACACGACGTAGGATTCATCGACATGAAGCCGATGGCAGGGGGTATGATAGACAACGCCAGGATCGCCTTCAAGTTCCTTTTCCAGTTCAAGGACGTCGCCACCATACCGGGCATCGAGAAGCCGGAGGAGATCGACGAGATCGTCGGCATTTTCAACGGGCCGCTGGACCTGACCGAAAAGGACCGCGATGAAATGCGCAAATTAAAGGAGAAGCTCGGCGCCAGGTTCTGCCACCGCTGCGATTACTGCCAGCCCTGCAAGGAGGGC
>CAYVBI010000236.1:0-3137 GCA_964448985.1 uncultured Dehalococcoidales bacterium | reverse complement strand
CTGTGACGATTCTTCCCCCGATACGTACACAACCTGGCCTTCCCTGTTTTTAGTAACTGCGTCCGATATCTGCAACAGCAGCGTTGACTTGCCTATGCCGGGATCGCCGCTGACCAGCACCACAGATCCGGCAACCAATCCTCCTCCCAGCACACGATCCAATTCGCCGATGGTGAGGCTGATGCGGGAATAGTCGTCACGCTTCAGCTTCACAAGCTCCAGCAGGCGCCCCGCAGTATCCGGCTTACTTTCGACTGTATGTTTGCCCGCCGTAATTGTGGTTTCAACCAGGCAGTTCCATTCCTGGCAACCCGTGCAGCGCCCCTCCCATTTAGGGCTTTGTCTGCCGCATTTCTGGCAGATAAACACCGTTTTAAACTTCTGCTTTTCCAATCTTAATACCCTGTTGTTTGACCTCTGGTCAGCAAATGATAACAAAAATGGACATAACTTTCTTAAATCAGGCGGTAAAAAATCGAGGGCGTGCGGTACAGGTGACCGTTCACGCCCTCATATGATTCGATTGGCTTTCGCGTCGCTTACGGGTTGTTGCTGCCCAGCAGGTGGTTACCCTCGCCCGCAAGCAACTTGCTCTCTGCAGCGGGCGCCACGGCTTTTTCAAGCTTGCGGATAACTATCTCGGTGCCATCGTAGTCAACCAGAACCTTTGAGCCGGCCTCGTATTCGCCACGCAGGACGTTTTCAGAAAGTCTATCCTCTACTTCCTGCTGTATGACACGGCGCAGCGGCCGGGCGCCGTAATTAGGATCATATCCCTTGTCCCCCAGGTAATCCCTGGCAGCCTCGGATATCTCAAGTGTAATTAATTTTTCTTCCATTGAAGCGACTGCCTCACGCAGCATGAGGTTGACGATCTGGCGGATATGATCACGGGTAAGCGCGTGGAATACCACGGAAGCATCGATGCGGTTGAGGAATTCCGGCCTGAACTTCTTCTTCAAAACGCCCATCACACTTTCTTTCATCTTTTCATAGGCAGCCAGGCGATCGTGTTCTTCAGTGCCCTTTACATTGAAACCAATGCTCGCATGCTTTATTTCCTCAGCACCGACGTTGCTTGTCATAACTATGATAGTATTACGGAAATCCACCCTTCTGCCTTTGGCATCGGTCAGGTGGCCATCGTCCATTATTTGTAGGAGGATATCGTAAACATTCGAGTGTGCTTTCTCTATCTCGTCCAGCAGGATCACCGAGTACGGGTTGCGCCTGACGGCCTCGGTCAACTGACCGCCCTCTTCATAGCCGATGTATCCCGGAGGTGCGCCCACCAGCCTTGCCACGTTATGCTGCTCCATGAACTCCGACATATCCAGTCTGACCATTGCGTCTTCTTTATTGAACATAAATTTAGCCAGGGCTTTGACCAAAGCAGTTTTACCCACCCCAGTCGGTCCCAGGAATATGAAGGAACCCATTGGGCGCCTGGTCTCTTTGAGCCCCGCTCGTGAGCGCCTGACAGCCCTGGCAATAGTGACCACTGCCTCATCCTGGCCTACTATGTCCTGATGTATAGCCTCCTCCATCTTGAGCAGCCGTTCCGTTTCGTCTGTCGTCAGGCTAACCACCGGAATGCCGGTCCACATGCTGACGACCTCGGCGATATCCTCCTTGGTCACGACGGGCGTTTCTTTCTTCTGCGTATCCTGCCATTCCTGCTCCATGTTTTTGATCTTAGCCTGCAGCTGGACCTCGCGGTCTCGCAGCTCGGCAGCCATCTCGTACTGTTGCGAACCTATAGCATTATCCTTGTCGCGCCTGACAATCTCCAGGGCCTTCTGCGCCTCGGCTATACCGATGGGTACTACCCCTTTCTTGATCCTGACACGTGAGGAAGCCTCGTCCATAATGTCTATGGCCTTATCCGGCAGAAAGCGGTCTGAAATATATCGCGACGCCATGGAGGCGGCTGCGCTCAGAGCCTCCTCGTGGATTATCAGCTTGTGATAATCCTCGTAATGATGCTTGATGCCTTTTAAAATGAGCACCGTCTGCTCAACGGTCGGCTCCACTACCGTCACGGGTTGGAAACGCCTCTCCAGGCCGGCATCTTTTTCGATATATTTACGGTACTCGTCCAGGGTGGTGGCGCCGATAAACTGTATCTCACCCCTTGAGAGCGAGGGCTTGAGTATATTCGAAGCGTCCACTGCGCCCTCAGCCGCACCCGCCCCTACAATGGTATGCAACTCGTCGATGAAAACGATGCAATTGCCGGCGCCTTTGATCTCATCGAGGACTTTTTTAAGCCTTTCTTCAAATTCACCGCGGTACTTGGTGCCGGCCACCAGCGAACCTATATCAAGGGTTACCAGCCTCTTGTTCCTGAGGGGTTCCGGTATATCTCCGGTTACGATCTGCTGCGCCAGCTTGGTCACAATGGCTGATTTACCCACACCGGGCTCACCGATCAGCGCAGGATTATTCTTGGTACGCCGGCTGAGTATCTGGATGATGCGCTCGCATTCCTTTTCCCTGCCGACGATGTTGTCCAGCTTGCCCTGGCGCGCCAGGTTGGTCAGGTCTACACCGAGCTGGTCAAGTATGGGGGTCCTGACCCCCTCTTTGGTTACTGCCCTGGCCTGACCGCCGGCTGCGTTCAACAGCTTATTAACCTCGGCCAGCACCTTATCAAAAGTAACTCCCAGGCTCTCAAGCACACCGGCTGCCGAGCCCTCTCTCTCTTTGAGCAGCCCCAGCAACAGGTGCTCGGTACCGATATAGCTGTGGTTGAGTCGCCTTGCCTCGTCCACAGCCAGCTCGATGACCTTCTTGGCCCTCGGAGTAAGGCCGACCTCGTTTGTATTGGGACGTCCACCACGCCCCACGATGAATTCAACGGCGGAACGAACCTTGCTGGTCGCCACGCCCAGGTTATTCAGTACCTGGCTGGCCACGCTGTCTTCTTCAGCGATCAATCCCAGCAATATATGTTCCGTATCGATATAGCTGTGTCCGAAATGCTGTGCCTCTTCCTGGGCGCGCGTAAGCGCCCGGCGGGCACGTTCAGAAAATTTCTCAAATCTACTGGCCATAGTAACCTCGAAAAGTGGGATTCAGACGTAACCTTGATAGGCTGTGTACTATGAATTATATGTTGTAGTATGAGGCAAGTC
>CAYVBI010000235.1:0-3156 GCA_964448985.1 uncultured Dehalococcoidales bacterium | reverse complement strand
TCTTCATCGTCTACGGCATACTCACGGAGCAGTCTATCGGCAAGCTGTTCATGGCGGGTATACTGCCCGGGCTCCTGATCGCCACCCTGTTGATGGTCGCCGTAGCCATCATCTGCCTGCGCAACCCCAAGCTGGCGCCGGCCGGCGAGGCATCCACCTTCAAGGAGAAGATGGAGGCGCTGACCGGCATCATAGAGATGCTCTTTCTCTTCTGCTTCGTGATACTGGGCCTCTTCTTCGGCTGGTTCAGTCCCACCCAGGCGGGCGCCGCAGGCGTGGCCGGGGCCATCCTCATCGGCTTGATAACCAGGACGCTTACCTGGGCGGGCTTTGTCAATGCTCTCAAGGACAGTGTGCGCGTCACCTGCTTTGTTATGATGATCGTGGCAGGGGCCACCGTTTTCGGTCATTTCATCGCCATAACAACCATACCCATGATGCTATCAGGGTGGGTGGGGTCCCTGCCCATACCGCCCGTGGCCGTCATGGGCATCATCATCATCATCTACATGCTCGGCGGGTGCTTTATGGATTCGCTGGCCCTCATCACCCTCACCATACCCATCTTCTATCCCGTGGTGCTGGCGCTGGGCTTCGATCCCATCTGGTTTGGCGTCATCATTGTGCTGGTGACCGAGATCGGTGTCATAACACCGCCCGTGGGATTGAACGTGTATGTGATCAAGGGAATTGCCCCTGACGTGCCGCTCGAAACGATCTTCAAAGGAATCACGCCCTTCCTGGCTGCACTGGTCGTGGCCGCGATCATATTATTAGCCTTTCCGCAGATAGCTACCTTCCTGCCGAGCCTGGCCAGATACTAGTTGGGATACCGGTTGTATAGTGAGGTGATGAGATGATTACGATACCGGAGATGTTGTCCAGAAACTCCAGGATGTATCCGGACGAATGCGCATTGGTCGAGATAAAGCCAAGCCGCAATTTCCGGCGGGAGATGACCTGGCGGCAGATGGATGGCGAGGCCAACCGGGTCGCCAACGCGCTGATCGACACTGGAGTTAAGAAAGGCGACCGCGTCATCCTGTGGATGATGAATTCCATCGACTGGTTAATAGCCTATTTCGGCATATTGAGGAGCGGAGCTTGGGTGGTGCCGCTCAACTTCAGGTTTACCGGCAGCGACTTCCGGTACTGCGCGGAGATATCAGGCGCCAGGTTTATGATCATCGGTGAAGAGTTCATCGAAAGGGTTGATGCGGTTAAAAAGCAGCTTCAGGGTATAGAAGGGATACTCGCTCTCGGCGACAACCTGCCTGGATATATGACCGGTTACCGTTCCTGGGTAGACCGGCGTCCCACTTCACAGCCCGGCATCGATATAAGCCGGGACGAGGCCTGCAGCCTCTACTTTACCTCGGGTACCACGGGCGCGCCCAAACCGATACTGCTGACACACGATAACCTCAGATGCGCCGCTATAACCGAATATGCCCATCACCACCAGGAGAAGTCGGACAATTTCGTGCTCATCCCGCCGCTGTATCACACTGGATCCAAGATGCACTGGTTCGGCAGCCTTGTCACCGGGGGCAGGGCGACCCTGCTGGGAGAGGTCAGCCCGCGGAATATATTGGAGACAGTGCACAGGGAACGCGGCACAATCGTCTGGCTGCTGGTGCCCTGGGCCCACGACATACTGGTGGCGCTGGAAGATGGGCAGGTAAAAAAAGAGGATTATGACCTGAGTTGCTGGCGCCTGATGCACATAGGGGCGCAGCCCGTGCCTCCTTCGCTGATCAAACGCTGGATGGCTGCCTTCCCCGGCATGCAATACGATACAAACTACGGCTTAAGCGAGTCCAGCGGCCCGGGTTGCGTGCACCTCGGCGTGGAAAACGTACATAAGGTGGGTGCCATCGGAAAAGCGGGATTTAACTGGGAAACCAGGATAGTGGGTGAGAATGGGGAAGTGTTGGGGGCAGGGAAGATCGGTGAGCTGAATGTGAGGGGCGAAGGTGTGATGAAGGAATACTACAAAAATCCGGAGAAGACGGCTGAGGCGCTGCGCGACGGTTGGCTCTACACCGGGGACATGGTCAATATGGACGAGGATGGGTTCATCTACCTGGTCGACAGGAAAAAGGATGTTATAATCACGGGCGGTGAAAACATATTTCCGGTCGAGGTGGAGGACGCCATCCATAATCTGGATACGGTAAACGATGTGGCTGTCATAGGGATTCCCGATCAAAGGCTGGGTGAGATCGCCATAGCGATCGTGGACCGTAAGCCGGGCGCAAGCGTCAGCGAAGAGGATATTATTCAATACTGCATGAATAACCTGGCGCGGCACAAGGTGCCCAGGAAGGTGATCTTCGATAGGGTGCCCAGGAATCCAACGGGCAAGATCGAAAAGCCGGGATTGCGCACAAAATACACGCCGGTGAACAACGCCGTCTGACCATTCCCACTGCTGCTTTACCTCACGTATGCGGACCTATCCGTCCGGCTGCTGACTTTGTGAAGTATAAACGTATTAAGATATAATTTTACCCTCAGGAGGGTATTTTGCTTAAAAGTCATAATTGCGGTCAATTGCGCGCGTCCAATGCAGGGGAAGATGTCACCCTGGCTGGATGGGTACACAGGCGCAGGGATCTCGGCGGGCTGATCTTTATCGATCTGCGCGACCGCGGGGGCATTACCCAGGTGGTATTCAATCCTGAACTCGCACCTGACATCCACGCCGCTGCCAACGGCCTGCGCAATGAATATGTGATCCAGATTCGCGGGAAGGTGTCTCGCAGGCCGCAGGGTACCGAGAACTCCAAACTGCCCACCGGTGAAATCGAGGTGCTGGCGGCCGGTCTGAAGATATTCAACACGTCAAAAACGCCGCCGTTTTACATAAATGAAGAGGTGGACGTGGACGAATCGGTGCTATTGAGATATCGATACCTGCACCTGAGACGGGCGGGTATGCGCGATAACCTGCTACTTCGGCATCGCGTCATCAAGTATATGCGGGATTTCCTCGATGCGCGTGGTTTCGTGGAAGTAGAGACTCCGATCATGATCAAGAGCACGCCGGAGGGCGCACGGGATTACCTGGTGCCCAGCCGCATCCATGCCGGCAAGTTCTATGCCCTGCCGCAATCACCGCAGCAGTTGAAGCAGCTGCTGATGGTGGCAGGC
>CAYVBI010000234.1:1821-3171 GCA_964448985.1 uncultured Dehalococcoidales bacterium | reverse complement strand
GGACGTACAAACATTGCTTATGGTATTTTCTTTGATTGGAAGGTTGGTGAGGGGTTTGGTGGATTCAAGTACAGTATGATTGCTCATAATTGTACGAAAGCTGAAGCATTTGATGCAGCATGGGATTTGTTCATGTGGGGTCATAATCCAGATGAACTATTGGTAGATGTAGATTGTAGGATTGCAAAGACGGATGCAGAAAGACGGAAGATACCTTTGACCGCAAGACTATTTAATGATTGATTGTCATGAAAAATCTTACAGACATTGCTAAACTTACTCGTGAGATGTGTCTTCGCTTTGTTGAGAGTCAAGATGCTGCGAATTTTGATTTCTATTGTTCAAAGGATCTTAGTTGCATGTGTTTTGCTGCTTCGCAACTATTACAAGCACAACTGATACAGACAGGATATGACGCTCATATTTTTGAGTGTAACTATTATGTATGGGGACATGCTTGGGTACAATGTGATGGCAAGATTATAGACATTACTCATTCTCAGTTTGGTACACCTGATATTTTGATTGTGGATATTGGATATAAAGAGAGTAAAGAATGTGAATATGACAGAGGTGTATTACTTGTTAATGACGAATGGACACCTAGACAAAAACTTTCTGAAGAACAGATAAAAAAGATTTTGCAAGAATATACTTGATATTTACGATTGGATTTGGTATAGTATATTTGGAATAAATCTGCGAATGGACTAAGAGTTCATTATGTTTATGACATAAAGGCTCCATTTTATTAGACTAAAGAGTGATGCGCAGTGGGCCAGAAACGAAGCTGGTTGCATTCGCTCTGTCTTATAAGCAGATTTAGGTGAGTTCGATTCTCACCTGGCCCACCATTTTGAAGGGAGCAATATATGCAAATCTTAGGTTGGTTTTTTATTTTTTTACCTTTCATAATTATCATAGGAATGATGATTTATGAAATTGGTATTTTTGCTTCAATTGGTGTTTTGATGGCAGTAGGATCAATTATTTGCTCATTTGCTTTAGGAGCTTTCATTTTAACAAAAAATGTTCTTGACAATACTCACTGAATGTGATACGCTATGTGCATAATTAAGGAGAAAAACCATGTGGACTAAAGTTCCTATTGAGATTACAGAGTTTAATAGTTGTCGAGAAACTACAATCGTAGGGGCACAAGAATATGGTCTATTTCATCGGAGATATTCCTTTGAACCTTTGTGGAGTCTCTATCATCGTCCGGTAGACGGCAGCAATTGTTGGACAGGAGGAATGCCATTTAAGACAAAGAGAGAACTGCTTGCTTGGTTTGATGAGAATATCGTAAAAAAGAGTTGACAATCTTCACGGAATGTGATACGCTATATA
>CAYVBI010000234.1:0-1721 GCA_964448985.1 uncultured Dehalococcoidales bacterium | reverse complement strand
CTTGACAAACGAGAGAGAATCTGATAGAGTATTGGGAGAATGAGAACAAAAAGAATTTCTTCGGCTGAAGGACGTTTTCGGAATAGTTCGTAAAACTATTGCCCTGGTTTTCGGAAATGGTTACATCAACTGTTTGTCCGGTGTAGCAGAACCTCAACCCTCTCTGAGTCAACAGTAAACCGCACCTATGCGCAAATGGAGAAGCCGTAACTACTTACGTCGGCAGTTTTAGGTGGTCTGTAAAACATCTTCAGCATGTAAAGCTGGTAAATGCCAATAAGGTTATAAACTTATTGCCTTACAGATAGGTTATATTAGGTTAAATCTGTCGTAGCCAAGGCGTTAACTGGACAGGGAGATTGCAACTCCCTGTTTCTCACAAGAGATTGCAATTGGGGTCATACCGAGTATGGCAGAATTGCAATCTCTCAATCTTCTTGACTTTCTTTTGGAGTTATGATAGAGTATCTCATAATGAAAACTGTTAATACATGGCAAAAAATTGATTGGGACGGGAATCGTAAACTAAAACTCAAATGTTGGCGAAAGAAATTTGGTAGGGGACATGTTTCTGTCGGCATAGGAGATTTTCTACTCATTGCATTTTCTTATGGAGCAAATTCAGACAATTCTATGTCTTCAACAAGGTGGAGGCATAATCGTATTCTTTCAGAACAAGAAGCAATGGATTGGGTAGACAAGAATAATGGATTGTGTGAAAATTCTCCTATAAATGCTTGACTTTCTTTTGGAGTTATGATAGAGTATCTCATAATCAAATACAAAGGAGATTCAACAATGTACTTGTCTGTAGATATTGATTTTTGGAATAAGTTACCTTTGTCAGATGCTTACAATGCCCTAAGACTTATTAAAGAGTCTGGTAAATTGAGATTAATTGTAGACAATCATAAGAGACTCATTCCTAGTGTAAACAAATCTGGACAATCTACAGTTATTAATATTGATACTCATTCTGATATTAAATCTTTAAATGACATAGCATTTACCAGAGATGTTCATCCGGAACATGTAATCAATTGTGGAGATTGGGTAAATTTCATTCGTAAAGAACTTCGCAAAAAATATATATGGATGTATCCCGCTAATCATGGAGTACGTTGTGACTGTAATGGAGATGTTTATAAATATCCTGAGACTTCCGGATGGGATTCTGTAACAAAGAAGTCTGTCAAACTATTTCCTGTTGAATTGATTGATGAAGCAACTGATATTGGTATTGCAGTAAGTTATTACTATCTTAGTGATAAATTATCTGACAATGTTCGTCAGTTGTTTAAGGATGTCTTTGGTAGGGCTGTCAGAAGAGTAGAAAAAACTGCTTGGTAGAATTATCTTGACTTTTGCCAGATGATATGGTATAGTAATGTCAAACAATAGAGAGTATTAACGTACAGGAGAAGTATAATGGACTATTCAAAGATGGGTATCAGTCAGATTGCGAGTGTCATTTCAAAGAATTGGAAGAAAGTCAATTATGCTGCAAAGCCTTATCTGGATGCAATGTTTTCTCTCAATTCGGTAGAGGACAATTACTATTGTGATACTGGCAGAAGTGTTGTAGCATATTTTCTTTGTAATGCTACGAGTTGGACAGGGGAAGTTGCACGAGAAGTCAAGAAAGAACTCAAGAAAAGGATTAAGTGATGATTACGAAATTGCCAAAAGAATTGGAACCGTATCGAGCTACTATTACAGAC
>CAYVBI010000233.1:0-3199 GCA_964448985.1 uncultured Dehalococcoidales bacterium | reverse complement strand
TACGCTTCATACATAGCCCTTGCTGACGCCTATGAGGTGTTGGCCGAAAAGGAGCGCGATGTCCACTAAAGCGATCACCTTCTGTCTTGTTCTGCTTGTGCTGATTATCTATAGTTGGATAGTCTGTGTCATGGCTAAAAATTTGGGGACAATTCCTGGTATTGGCTAAACGTTTAGGGAGGAAAGATGAGAAAAATGATGCGGTTTGGAGACACGGTATTTGATGTACGTGGGATTAGGAGTGTAGAAGAACATGGTGACGGGCTTTACGTTTACACTGGCGGGCTGAGTCCGCACGTGGTAATAAAAAGAGGGCCGTCGCGGGAAGAGTTCTCTCGTTGGTTGCGCAAGACATATCCTGGTGTTGATGAGGAACCGTTTGCTATTAAGCAGAACTTTTTCGTGGATTTGATACGATGGCTAGTTGGCTACCTCTGGGACTAGACATTGGGAACACGGCGGACATGGACAAAGGAACAAGCCGAGGAAGCAAGGCGGCTGTATGAATCTGATTTGTCTTACGCGGAAGTAGGGATACAATTAGGCAGAGCCACGGCGACAGTTCGGACGATGGTGCTTTTCGCGGGGGGAGAGACGCGGCATGAGACACAGAGTCCTCTTATACAGCAGCGAAAGAGAATTGTTGCGAGGGTGTGCGCAGAACACAAGATGATGGCAGCCAGAGCAGTGGCGCTTTACGACAGTCAGTATCCAACAGAGGGCGGTGGGTTTCAGCCCTTCTCCTTCGAGGACATTTCTGAAGGGTTGAAGATTAGCGTGTCGAAAGTAATTAAGATGGTGATGGAGATAAAGGGACTGCACCGTTGTAAGGAATGTGAGATATTAACTTCCAAGAGTGATCCGTGGTGTGAGGAGTGTAGGGTAAAAATGAAGGGTTGGTATAGATGGCCTGCCGTGAAGCCAGAGAGAGCCGGATGGTATCAGGTGATTATTCGAGACAAGGGAGAAATAGCGCGCGCTCTGAGTTTTTATTGGGGGGCGGAGTATAAAGGGGAAGAATGGCGGGGGAGCAAGGATGATGTGCTTTACTGGAAAGACATGGGGCCGCTGCCGGAAGGGATTGTGGCGGTAGAGGATTGGTTTCGATATGAGTGAGCTAGAGATACTGCGGCGGATTGTGCAGTTGGAATGGCTTTATGGCAAGAGAACGCCGACAGAAATAGCCGAGGCGTATGAGTGGTCAGCGAGAGACGATCCAGACGATCCGATTAACCCGTCTTTGCAGAGCAAGCGTCTATTATTGGCAAAGGCGTTTAGGGAGTTGGCAAAATGCTAGTCTTGTTCGATGATGTGCTAATTGATATATCTCAGATCGAGTATGCCTCTCATTCGGGAGAGGTGACGTATGTGCGGCTTCCAGATGAGTTGATATACCTTGATGGCAAGGGCCAAGAGCTTTTCTGGGACTGGGCAGAGAAACATGAATATGGCAAGTGCGGGATTCTCTTCTGTGGTATTCCCGTAGAGGATTTGGAGGGTGAGATGCTAGAAGAGTTTAAGCAATGGAGAGAGCGGGGCGACTTCCCCCTTTTCCCATTTGGCACGGGGCCAACGGAGGGCAAATGACAGAGCGCGAGAAGGCTATGCGTTTAGCCAAGGCGTATTTCGGTGTGACAGAGGAACCAGGGCCAAGGTACATTGACTGGCCCGAAAACTATCGTGGTGGGTTGATGATGTTAAAGGTAGGGGATGCTGTTTGGCGGGGGACATGGAACCCCTATCTAAACATTGAACACGCCAAGATGCTGCAAGAACTTTTAGTGCTGAAGGGATGCACTATTGAAATCCAGGTTCAAAAGGGAGCGGCGACAGCAGGAGACTTATTTGCGGGGGGGGCCTTCGCCAAAACCGAGGCGGCGGCGATTAGTGACATGGCATTGTGTATTGCTGATGGGGGAGTTGAAATCTCTGACGACATATTGGCCGAGATGCTAACGAGCTTGAAATCGCGGTTGTAAAGGAGCATCATGGATCATCCGATTCCCTGTACTGGCAGTGTTGTGCGGGCCATTCTTGCGGACAGGCAGACGCAAGATCGACGGCCTATCTTGGTCAAGAGGCGACCGTTCCTGGCGCGTGACTGGGCCAAGGCGATTCAACTGGCCGATGGTACATGGTCGTTCTGGTATCCTGGCGACGTGACAGAGGAGTTCGCACAGCAAGCCTATCCCAACGGTGGCGGCGTGAAGCAGCCCTGGCAAGTGGGGGATCATCTGTGGGTGAGGGAGACGTGGGCCTTGGCATTGTGCGAAAAGCAAGCAAAAGAGACTCTCACGGGGCAGTCCTTTCATGATGTCCTTCATATCATACGGGATATGGAATATGACATTGAGGTTGGCTATAGGGCAACTAATCCAGATTATCTGAGAACAAGCGAGGCGGCTGGGGAATTCCCTCATGGCTGGTGTCCCTCGATTCACATGCCCAAGTGGGCGGCGCGTATCTGGCTGGAAGTGCTGGACGTGAGGCCGGAACAAGACGCCACGGGTGTGTGGGTATGGGTCACTGAGTTTCGCCGGATGGAAGGGTAAGGAAAAGATGAGCGATCAAGACATGACATTAGAAAATCTTGAGGATGACGAGGACGAATTTGTTGAATGCGCAAAATGTGGCTGCACGAGCAATACGGGATATGAATGGCTTTGCGATGAGGGCGAATATGAGGGAAGGATGCTTTGTCTCCGCTGTCGGATAAAGGAGAGAAGTCGTAAGCGCCAGTTAGACAAATGGAATGATTGAGAACGCGGCTGCCGAATGCAATGTGCTAGGGGCCTTGCTGCGAGATCGGGGAGCCATTGTTGCTGTAAATGGCTTGGTAGAGGCAACGGATTTCTTAGACCCGACACGGAGTATCATCGCTCGAATCGTTTGGGATTTGAACGAAGCTCACGAAGTCGTCAACACAGCTACCGTTATCGCTCGCCTTCCTTTAGGGGTAGAGCCAGACTATGTGATCTCTCTAGCCAATGCAGCTACCACCAAGGTTATCGAGGAGGTGCAATGGAGCGCAAGGGCTGTGCGGGAAGCGAGAATCAAGCGAGACATAGACACGGAGTTGGCGGTAATACGGGGGGAACTTTTTTCGAATGAGGCTAAAGATTTAGCCGCTTTCATCGAATCGGCTGCGGTTAGGATCGCATCGGTTTCAGACAACGTTCTCCAAAGGGACAATTCGGTT
>CAYVBI010000232.1:0-3238 GCA_964448985.1 uncultured Dehalococcoidales bacterium | reverse complement strand
GGCGGGGGGCAAACATGGGCATCCTCAATGTGGACCATCCCGACATCCTGGAATTCATCACCTCCAAGGAAGATCCAAAAGCTTTCACTAACTTCAATATCTCCGTGGCAGTCACTGACAGCTTTATGCAGGCTGTCGAAGCCGATGGAGATTATAGCCTGGTCAATCCTAATAACAGGGCGGTGGAAGGGCGATTGAATGCCCGCCAGGTCTTCTGCAAGATAGTCGACATGGCATGGAAGACCGGCGATCCCGGCATCATCTTTATAGATAGAATCAACGATTTCAATTCAACGCCCAATCTGGGCAAGATAGAGAGCACCAATCCATGTGGTGAGCAACCCCTGCTCCCCTATGAATCGTGTAACCTGGGCTCAGTCAACCTGTCCCACATGCTGCGCCAAACTAATGGCAAGTGTGAGATCGATTACAATAAGCTCGGTGAGACGGTCAGGCTGGCCGTGCGCTTTCTGGATGATGTTATCGAGGTCAACCAGTATCCATTGCCACAGATAAAAGAGATGACCCGCAAAACCCGCAAAGTAGGCCTTGGGTTAATGGGCTTCGCTGACATGCTGATCCAGCTTCGTGTTCCCTATAATTCTGACGAAGCTCTGGAGACAGCTGAGAAACTCATGCGTTTTATATCGGAGGAAGCGACTGCGGAGTCTATTGTGCTGGGCACTTCACGCGGTCTCTTCCCTGCCTTCAGCGGAAGCACCTACGACAGCAAGGGAGGTCCCGGGGTCAGGAACGCCAACCGCACCACCATCGCCCCCACCGGCACGCTCAGCATCATTGCCAACTGCTCAAGCGGTATCGAGCCCCTTTTCGCACTCAGCTACTTCAGGCATATACTGGACGGCCAGACACTTATTGAAATCAACCCGTATTTTGAAGCTGTCGCCAGGAAAGAGGAATTCTACTCACCCGAACTCATGAAAAAGCTGGCCGAGGGTGTCAGCCTGCATGATATGAAAGATGTGCCCGGCTGGGTAAAAGAAGTGTTTGTAACATCGCACGAAATCTCACCCGATTGGCATGTCAAGATACAAGCAGCCTTCCAGAAATACACGGACAGCGCTGTCTCCAAAACAGTCAACCTTCCTTTTGAGGCCACTATTGATGATGTTCAAAAAGTATACATGTCGGCCTACAAGTCCGGCCTCAAGGGCATAACCATCTATCGTGACAGAAGCCGCGACAGCCAGGTTCTCAATACCGGCCAGAAGGAAAGCTCTAAAGTAAAGGAAGCTGAAAGCGAGGTCAGGCCGGCGCCGCGGCAAAGGCCCAAGATTACCAGGGGCATAACAGAACGTGTTACAACCGGTTGCGGCTATATTTACGTGACGGTCAACTTTGATGATAAGGGAATTTGCGAGGTATTCTCCAGCCTGGGCAAAGCTGGCGGCTGCGCCTCGGCTCAGCTTGAGGCCACCAGCAGGCTGATCTCGTTGGTACTGAGGTCAGGTATAGAGGTGGGCTCGGTGATAAAGCAACTCAGGACTATCAGATGTCCCTCGGTATCATGGGAGAACGGCCGCGCCATCCTGTCCTGCGCCGATGCCATCGGCAGTGTGCTTGAGAAATACGTAAAAAAAGAGGATGATAATATATCGAATAACGACATGAGCCAGCAGGCTAACTATATCGGCCAATGCCCTGATTGCAGCAACCAGTTAGTATACCAGGAAGGCTGCCATATCTGCCCAAGTTGCGGCTATACTAGATGCGGATGATATAACCTGATTGGATTTGTGAGGCGGGTGATGTATGGATACCACTGAGAACTGCTATTCCCTTGCGTATAAACAGATAGCGAAGGTTGCCAACGATACACTTCCACTGAAAAAGCTTATCAGCACCATCGCTGCCAGCGCCGCCAAGGGCCTGCGGGCGTCCGGTTGCGCGGTTATGTTGCTTTATCCGCGCAGGGAATACCTCGATATAATAGGCGCCTGGGGATTGAGCGACCTGTACTTGCGCAAGGGAGCCATTAATGCCCGTAAAAGTTACCCTGAAATACTTGATGGCAAGATTGTTGCCGTTGACGATATTTTTTCTGATAAGCGCACTCAATATCCGGAGCATGCCGCTCGAGAGCAGATCAAATCCCTGCTGGGGGCTCCCATACTGCAGCACGGCGAGGTTATCGGCGAAATAAGGGTTTACGCACGCGAGAAGCGGCGATTCAAACCCAACGAGAAGGATTTCATCTCTACGGTGGCCAATTTAATAGCCCTGATACTGGAGAAGATTGAGCTTGCCCAGGATCTCAACAACCGCCACCAGTCCAATATTACACAGCAGAAACGGCTGACCAGTTTTTCCGACCTCCCGCTCTCCCCCATCAGGCCTATTAATTTCGGGCACCCCAGCGAGGAGGAATTCGCCCGCCTGCTGGATTTTTATCAGGTGGAGTGGTTATACGAACCACGTTCTTTCCCTCTTTCCTCGCAGGATAATCGGATCACAGAGATGTTCACTCCTGATTTTTACCTGCCTGAAATAGATCTATATATCGAGCTCACCACAACCAAGCAGAGTCTCATAACAGAGAAGAACCGCAAGGTGCGCCACCTGAAAGAGGTATATCCCGACGTCAGTATTAAGCTGCTCAACAAGGGAGACTATTTAAAGCTGTTTGCCAGGCACGGTTTCATTCCGCTGGGTGAAAGCAAAATGACGGGAGTTCAGCGCTATCTGTTTAACAAGACCCAGATCCAGCGCCGGGTCAAATTGCTGGCCAAACAGATATCAAAAGACTACCAGGGCCAGGAGCTTGTCCTCATCGGCATCCTGAAGGGTGTTGTCTGCTTTATGTCTGACCTCATGCTCAACATATCGATACCTGTAACGGTGGATTTCATGGCAATATCCACGCCCGCCGATAAGGCTGACCTGTCCATCAGAATACTGAAGGACCTGGATACCGATATCGAGAACAAGCATGTACTGATGGTGGAAGATATTGTGGACACAGGCATGACCCTGAACTATGTGCTCAATAATCTTTCTGCCCGCAAGCCGGCCAGCCTGAAGGTCTGTACCCTCCTCGACAAACGGGTCCGGCGGTTGATAGATGTACACCTGGATTATGTGGGGTTCGAGGTACCGGACGAGTTCGTAGTAGGATACGGATTGGACATGGGTGGCAAATACCGCAACCTGCCCTTTATAGCAATACTGGAATAGCGTCAAAAAATAAAACGCCCCAAGTAACCTCGTTATCCCGGTT
>CAYVBI010000231.1:0-3252 GCA_964448985.1 uncultured Dehalococcoidales bacterium | reverse complement strand
GCCTTTCTCCTCTTTTACCGAGGTTTCTTGCTTAGCCTTTGTTTTAGTTTCAGCCATTGTATTATCCTCCTTGTTGCTTGCTCAGTTGGCTTCCTTTGTTTACGCTAACAATTTAACATGCCCATTGCGCAGCGCCATCCGTTTTAACGCTTAATCTGCTTTTGCGCAAAAGCGCAAGTGTCAGGGATTCTCCCTGCCAATAAAAAATCCCCCCCTCGTAAGGAAGGGGGGACTTTGTCCCTTCTGACAGGGATGAAATTCAGACTGCCTTCACCTGTTCCAACACTTTCAGCGAAATGTTAATGCCGCGGCCAAGCAGCTTCAATTGGATGGGTTTGCCATCGCCGTAGTTCTTATACACCCGGCAGACCTCGCAGATGCTGGTATCCTTGCCGTCTGCGCCGTAATCGTCCAGCTTGCAGTAGGTGCCTTCGATCTCCCAGCAGGGAAGGAACTGGTATTTGAACGCCGGGCACTCGGCTTTCACCATGTTGGTGCAATGCGACATCTCCCAGCACGGAGCCTTATCGGTCCAGAAATTGAACCCTCGCTCTGCGCTGACTGCGGCTGCCGTTTCAACTTTCTCTATTGTCTTTGCCATTTTGTTTGCCTCCTGTCCTTGGTTCTTCTCCAGGTTGCCTATAATTTAACACCGCCGGCAATCAGCGCCATCCGCCATTATGCTTATCCTGCAGTTGCGCTTTTGCGCAACTCTCCATACGCCTCAATGCTGAGGGTCCTGCCGTTATCCTGGCTTGTTTGCCGTGCATGTAGACAAGTCAACCGGATTGATATAATCTTAAGTTGTACTAATTCAACGTTTATAGTATAAATAGTATTTATGGCACAGAACTCCAAGACAAACAATAAGAGTATTCACGATAATATTCATAAAATCACCGAGGCGCTTTTGCTGAAGCACGGAATAAAGGGGTGGAATATGGATAGTGTGGCTTTGGAAGCGGGAATATCTAAAAATACCCTTTACGAAATAATAAACAGCAAGGAGCAGTTGATAGAAGATGTCGTAATCAGCAGGCTGAGAAATAACGTTGAGACGATTGCGGCGATCTTCAAAGATGAACCCGATTTTGTAAAGGCCTGCGAAACCGGGGCCAGACATCTGGCACACACCACATCTATGTATGACCTGCTTATATTGCCTCAGGTCTTTCGTGAATACCCTTCCATCAGGGAAAAGTTCGATTCTATCTCAGGGAAACTCAGCACATCGATACACGATTACTTGAATAAGGCCAAGAAGGATGGGGTGGTCAGGAAAGATGTCGATAATGATATAGCCATAAGCTGTGTAACTGCTATTACCAATCACTTCTTATCGGGAACTGATAGGGGAAGGAAATTTGAAGAGCATGCCTATCAGGCGTTTTCATATCTTATAAAGGGCATCCTGGCGTAAATATCTAATTTCCATATATAGTCCGCCAGTCGCATTAAGGGGGAGGTAAGTATGAGTTATCCGGAACTAAAGGCGCTGGAAAGCGATATCGCAACCTGTTTTCGATGTTCTTTGTGCAAAATGGTGCCGCTACCTGTTTTTAAAAAGCAGGAGTTCTCAAATATCTGCCCGATTAACAGCCATTATATGTTCCACAGCTATTCTGCATCGGGACTGGGATATATGGCACTGGCCCTGTCGGAAGGGCGTATCAAGGCTGATAAAGCCCTGGCGGATATTGTCTTCTCCTGCCGTACCTGCGGCTACTGTGATATGGCATGCAATTTTATTATGGAATCGAAGCGAAATGAAATAAATATGACCCTGCGGGAAACCCTCGTGCGGGAGGGACTGGCTCCCGAAGAGTATAAGCGAACGGTTCAAAATTTAAAAAGCACGGGTAATCCTGCAGGATTGACCCATGCCAAGGCCGGAGACTGGGCGGCCGGTCTGAACCTCAAAAAGCTTCCTCAACAAAGAGCCGGGGTTTTACTATATGCCGGTTGTTTAACCCGTTATGACAAAAATGCCTTGCGGTCAGCCAGAAATATGGCAAAACTACTGCTTCATGCGGGTGTGGATGTGGGCATCCTGGGTGATGATGAAAATTGCTGCGGCCTTCCGGCGCACTGGATGGGGTTCAAAGATGATTTTATCGCCCTCGCAGAAAAGAATATAAGCTCCTTTAGAGAGGCAAAAGTTAAGACAATTGTCACTGTTTGTGGCGCCTGCCTCGGGACATTAAGGGCAAAGTATCCGAAATATGGAATCAATAATGCAGGTATAGAAGTATTGCATGGGACAGAATACCTTGAGAGGCTTATTAAGAAGAAAAAGATCGAGTTGAAGAGGCCGTTGAACCTGAAGGTCACCTATCATGATCCCTGTTACCTTGGCCGCCAGTCAGAACCTCAAGAAGAATGGAAAGGCGAAGAGAGAACCGTATTTGGACAGATGAAGTACACGGTCCCGCCCAGAAAGATCAACTATGGGACGGGTGGCGTTTTTGATCCTCCCCGGTCAATTTTGAAATCGATCAAAGGGCTTTCATTCAGGGAGATGTACCGGATCAGAGAGTACTCGCATTGTTGCGGCGGCGGAGGCGGACGCGCTGAGATATATGAAAAGATGTCCCTTGAAGCAGCTGTAGACCGGATTAAGGAGGCCCGTGAGGTGGGCGCAGATTACCTGGTGACATCATGCTCCCATTGCAAAGCCCAATTTGAAAAAGCCTCCTCAGATATAAGTAGTCACCCTATAAGTGTCCTGGATATCATAGACCTTGTCTTCCAGGCTGCAGACATCGCTTAGCATCAGGAGACATAAAACATGATAAATACAAATATATTAAATGACCTGAGTCAAAATAATACAGTTGAAACCTCTGCACAAAAGTTGAAGACATATGAAGTCCATAATCCGCTGGTGCGATCCGGCCGGAGGCCGCAGTGCGCTATAAAACCGAAGGATGTTCCCGAACTGCAGAAGTTAATCCGCAAGGCAAAGGAGGGTAAATTCGGGCTGGTGCCTGTTTCATCAGGAGGGCCTCATACAAAAGGTGGAATCGCCTGCTCAGCCGAGCACGCGATCGTTGACCTTGCGGACTGGAACAAAATCCCCTGGGTCAACCGCCGAAACAGGGTATGCTTCGTCGAGCCCGGCGTCACTTATGGAGAACTGAATAATTTTCTAAAAGATTATGGCATGACATTGCCAACACCGCTGGCGCCTCGTAATACGAAAAGCGTGCTCGCCTCTACGATTGACCGCGAGCCTCACATCTGGCCCAGGAT
>CAYVBI010000230.1:0-3255 GCA_964448985.1 uncultured Dehalococcoidales bacterium | reverse complement strand
ATGTTGAAGGGATAATCAAGCAGGCCGATGGCCTGATCATAATCCATGACCTGGACAAATTCCTCTCTCCCGGGGAAAGGAAAATTTTAACCACGGCAATCAAGGGCCATAAAAAGGGTTAGTTGAAGAACATGTTAACGCGCAACAGGGATGAACTGCTAAACCGCGCCGGCGAACTGGTCGCCCGGCACATGGGCCTGCATTTTCCACGTGAGCGCTATGAGGAACTGGAACGCGGGCTGCTCGCCGCGGCGTCCGAACTCGGTTTTCAGGACATCGAATCCTGCCTTGAATCACTGGTTTCCCGCTCGCTGCCAAGGCGCCAGGTTGAGATACTGGCAAGCCACCTCACCGTCGGCGAGACCTACTTCTTCAGGGATGAAGGGAGCTTCAAAGTCATCGAGGAGCGTATCCTGGCGGAATTGATCACCGCGCGGCGGGGAAAAGAGCAGCGCCTGCGGATATGGAGCGCCGCCTGCTGCACCGGCGAGGAGCCGTATTCCATCGCCATTTCATTGCATAAAATGATACCCGACCTGCAGGACTGGAATGTCACCATCCTGGCAACCGATATCAACCCCGTTTTCCTCAAGAAGGCGCTTGACGGTATCTACGGACAGTGGTCCTTCAGGGACACGCCCGGCGCCATAAAAGAGAGGTACTTCACCCGGAAGAAAGATGGCCGCTACGAGGTCCTCCCTCAGATTAAGAAGCTGGTAACGTTTGCTTATCTTAACCTGGTGGAGGACATATATCCATCGCTCATCAACAATACCAATGCCATGGACGTAATTTTCTGCCGCAACGTGCTAATGTACTTCACCCCTCAGCGGGCATGCAGTGTTATCAACAATATCCGCCATTCGCTGGTTGACGGAGGGTGGCTGCTGGTAAGCGCCACCGAGACATCACCCGTTTACTACCACCTGTATACAGCTGTCAGTTACCCCGGTGTTACGCTCTACAGGAAGGATGGTAAGCGGCCCGCTTCAACGGAGATCCCTCCCTATGTACAGATGAACCGGGACTGGAGTTCAACAATGCCTGCGGCGGGTGCAGCAGATCAACCCGTGGCGGAAGCTGACCTTACGTATATCCTGCAACGGGAAGATGAGCCCGCTCCGCCGCTAACACTCGAGGGAGACAGACCGGCAGCGCTTCCAATAACCGCTTCTGACGAAGCGCTGGCGCTTTTCCAGCGCGGTCAGTATGCTGATGCGATAGACAGGCTATTAGATTTGTTGCCGGTGAACCGTGCAAGTTCCGCTGACCTCTCCCTGCTGGCGCGCGCCCATGCCAACCTGGGCCAGCTATGCGACGCGCTTGAATGGTGTAAAAAAGCCATAGCCGCCGACAGGCTCAATGCCGGGCTGTACTACCTGCAGGCGACCATACAGCAGGAACAGGGCGAAATGGAGGCAGCGTCTGCTTCGCTGAAGCAGGCTCTCTACCTGGACCAGGATTTTGTGCCGGCCCATTTTGCCCTGGGCAACCTGTCGATGCGGCGCGGCAAATCGAAGGAGTCCATCAAGCACTTTGAAAATGCCGCTTACCTGCTTAAGAAATACAAACAGGAGGAGGTCCTCCCCGATTCCGAAGGCATGACGGCCGGCAGGTTGAGCGAGATCATCAATTGCACCGTCAGCGTGGAGAAAGGCGTATGAAGGATGATATGCCCAGCGGGCAAAACAAGAGCACGCCGAAGGCCGTGGACTGGCAGGAGGTACGCAGCCGCCTGGAGACCACTCAGATTGCGCTCGATCGGGAATCGGCGCCGACAGCGGAGCAGATCAATAAAATCCTCAGACAGAGGGCCAGGATACTGGCGCAGGAACCGGAGATCGTGTCAGCCGCTCAAGATTACCTCGAGGTCGTCGAATTCATGCTAGGGTACGAAAGGTACGGTATCGAGTCGGCCTATGTGCGCGAGGTTTACCCGCTGACTGAACTGGTTCCGCTGCCCGGCACACCGGCTTTTGTTTTGGGCATTGTAAACGTGCGCAGCCAGATATTATCGGTAATAGACCTGAAGAAGTTTTTCGGCCTGCCGGAGAAAGGGCTGACCGACCTGAACAAGGTCATCATCATCCGGGACGGTAAAATGGAGTTCGGTATACTGGCAGATAATATCGATGGTGTGCGCAAAGTCGGCATAAATGATATGCAGGTATCGATTCCAGCGCTAACCGGCATCCGCGCAGATTACATCAAGGGGGTCACGGGGGAGTCGTTGATTATTTTAGATGCTCAAAAACTGCTTGCTGACAAAGGCCTGATTGTTAATAAAGAAATAAGCTGAGGGAAACATATCGGATATCCAAGGAGGAATTGGCGATGTTTAATAAAATGAAAATTGGTTTGCGTTTGGCATTGGGCTTCGGCGTGATGATTGTCCTGCTGATATCTTTAATCGTTGTTGGGTTTATTTCGATGAGCGCCGTTGATGCCAGCCTCAAAAGGGTAGTAGAAATGGAGGACGTCAGTAAGGAACTGGCACATGACATGATGGATAATACAAGAGACGGCGCCGTGGAAATTCGCAATTTAGTACTGCAAAAGGATAGCGCCAAAGTCGAGCAGGCACTAGATAAGATAGCCATGCTACGTCAGCAATACGATACGGATTTTAAAAAATATGAATCAATGACTACCAAAGATGAAACGGAGATTCTCGATTCAATTAATAAAATCAATGTTTTAAGGGATACAGCGAGGAAGTCAAGAGATATATTGATAGATCTCATCGCTACGGGCAAAAAAGATGAGGCAGTTGATTGGTTGAATACTGATACTAGCCCTAAAGTGAGCAATTGGATAGAGTCAATGGACGAACTGGTTAAATTAGAGAACCAGTACACTACCCGCAGCTACCAGGCGGCACAGACAGCATACGATAATAACCTCATTTTCACAATCGTACTTGGTATAGCGGCCCTGTTACTGGCTGTATTGATGTCTGTCTTCCTGACCCGAAGCATAACCAGGCCGTTAGACGTTGCCATAAAACTGGTTACGTCAAGAGATTTAACCGTGGATCTTTCCGATTATGCAAAAGGCAGGGATGAATTAGCCTTCATGATACAGTCATTCGGCAAAGAGATCACCGCGCAGAAGAAGGCAGAAGATGAACTAATTAAGAACAAGGAGCACCTCGAGGAGACCGTGCAACAACGCACCGCCGAACTGACCAATATATTGAAGGAGGTACAGGAAACAACAAACGTCCTGTCTTCCTCATCCAGTGAGATACTGGCT
>CAYVBI010000229.1:0-3260 GCA_964448985.1 uncultured Dehalococcoidales bacterium | reverse complement strand
CAGCATTCCTGGCAGTTTGCCTCATCACCGGCACGGTGTTTTTCTGCATCCGCCTTTCCAATCTCCAGCACACATAGATGATCCTGAGCAATTCCAGGATGAATGCGAGTTTTATAGGCTGATCATGTAAGCGCCTACCTTCTGACTTCCACGGCTGGGATGTGATAATATATACAAAAATAATTTTATTTGTATAGCGGCACTTAGAATAAATCATCCGCCAGTCAAATAACCGCATATCATAATCGCCGGGCAAGGGGGGAGGGGTTGACTATGAGCATATCGAAGTTAAGTGATGAGAAATATAATGTGGTTATCTTCGCTTTTCAAATGTATAAGTAAATGTGCCCGACCCTTTTCTTAATAATAATCTCAGGGAGGTTAACAAATGTGCAGGAAGTTACTTGGATTTGTTCTGATAATTATTTTTCTCCTGCCGGCCGGCTGCGGCCAGCCCGCAGATACCTCTAATAAAACCGCCGCTTCGTTAACGCCGACCGAAAAAACTATTGCAGTCATCGAAATTATCCAGGAAACAGATGTGGTTTCCCCGGTTAAAACCCCCCTGGCTGATTTTGAGCTTGGTTACGGCGAGGATATGATCTCTGCCAGCTATGGGGCCCAATCGGGAGGCATGGTGGCGGGTTTTCTGGCTGCCGTCAAAGATTTCGGGGCCGGGAAGATAACCGTCGTTCCAATTATGAGTGCCAGAGCGGACGCCGGTGGTCCCGTTGAAAAAGAGGTATATGACCGCTTTAAAAGAGAAATCCTAGAGCGGTTACATGCAATCAAAAAGCTGGATGGCATCTATCTTTCACTGCACGGCGCCATGGGAGTGGAAGGCCTTTACGACCCGGAAGGCGACTTGTTGCAGGCCATCAGGGATGAGTACGGGACGAGCCTGCCCATAGGCACCTCCTACGACCTGCACGGCAACATGACGGAGAAAAAAGCCAAGCTGGCCACATTTATAGTGGGCTTTAAGACTAATCCGCACCGGGACTTCTTCGCAACGGGTTATTCCGCCGGTAAAATCCTGATAAAGACCATCTATGGTGAGATCCACCCGACCATGACGGTCAACAAAATGAGGCTTTTAAGGGGTGGAGGCCAGTGTATGGATTTCCTTCCGCCGATGGACAGCATTTTTAACCGCATGAAGGAAATGGAAAAAATACCCGGTGTCCTGAGCGTATCAAACTTCACGGTGCAGATCTGGCTGGATGAACCTGAACTTGGCTGGAGCACTGTGGCTGTAACAGATAACAATAAAGCGCTGGCCGATAAACTGGCAGATGAAATTGCAGACCTTGACTGGTCGGTACGAGATTTTAAACTCACACAGAAATTGTATTCACCATCGGAGGCGGTCAAGGCCGCCCGCGATAGCTGGTTCGAAAGGTTGACCGGGACAACAATGTGGTGCGACCTCTCGGATGCGGTTGGCGCCGGCGCCCCGGGTGAAAGCACCTGGATACTCAAGTCGCTTGTTGAAGAAGCTCCCGACCTTGTGTCCTATATCCCGCTCAGGGATAGCCAGGCAGTGAATGAACTCTGGGACGTGCCGTTAAATCAAACGGTTACACTAACGGTCGGCGGCAAACTGGATAAAATATATAACCAGCCTTATAAATTTACCGGGCAGGTTGTTTTCAAGGGGAATTGCAGTGGCTATAAAAAGCCGGCAATCCGGGCGGTTGTGCTTAAAAACAATGGGGTGCACCTGATATTAACGGAGTTTGGCGACGGCGCTTATTATCCTAAATTCTTCACCAGCCTTGGACTGGACTTGTGGAAAGCCGACATCGTCGTAGTCAAGAACCTCTTTCCTTTCCGCATATGGTTCCTGAAGTATAACCGCAAGACTATCAATGTGGCCACCCCAGGCACCACTAATCTCGATGTGTTTTCGATCAAATACAATAATATCACCAGGCCGATTTATCCGCTTGACAAGGTAGACTCATGGCAGTGGAAAAAATGGTAAACGGCATAACGAATTATGTAGGGGGATCAATATGAGCACAGATAATAATGCAGCTGCAGTAAAGAAATGGAACTGGGGCGCTTTTCTATTGACCTGGATTTGGGGCCTAGGAAATAAAACCTATATCGCCCTGCTAGGCCTCATTCCGGTGGTAAACCTGGTGATGGCATTTGTCCTCGGAGCCAAGGGCAGCGAGTGGGCCTGGAAGAATAAGAAATGTGGGAGCGCAGAGCAGTTCACCAGGATACAGGGGTTGTGGACGGCTTTTGGCTGGGGATTCTTTGCCGGTTCTTTCATTGCCCTAAGTCTCATAATTAGTGCGCTGGTAGCAGACCTCGTTAACGTGTTCATGTAAGGCAATAACAGTTTTGTCGGTTTTTGTTGCAAAAGATAAGAGAGACCTAACAATATATATAGTCCATCATAATTATATATAACGAGGCCTTGACCCTGTTTCTCAGATGTAGTGGCCATTAATCCTCGCCAGGTACGTTACTTCGCCTGAGAGACTAAAGCTTTGGCCAGGACCCATGCCATCGACGCCCGGATACTTGCCCTCTTCGAATTCAGGTTCAGGAGCAGATAGTCTTTTTATTCACTGTAATCGTTTTGATATTTCCCATATGTGTTACAATTCTACCGCTGCCAACGCCTTAACTACACAAGAGGAGGGGAAGTCAATGACGGGTATCCGCGAGAAAATGTGGCTTATTATAGCAGCATTCCTGGCAGTTTGCCTCATCACCGGCGTTGTATTTTTCTGCATCCGCCTGTACAATCTCCAGCCCACCGAGATAATCCTGAGCGAGTCCAGGCAGGCCGATATCAGCGGCGACGTATACGTATGCGGCAGCGTGGCCCGCCCCGGCATTTATTCAACCCAGCCCGGCGATACATTGACTGCGCTTGTCTCCGCCGCCGGCATCTCCGACAATGCGGACATCGACGCCATCTCAATCCACGTGCCGGCAAAAGGTGAAATCTCCCAACCCCAGAAGGTCGACCTCAACCGCGCAGATGCCTGGCTGCTGCAGGCTTTGCCCGGCATTGGCGAGGGCAAAGCCGAACAGATCGTCGATTACCGGGTCAAAAACGGCCCTTTCCGCAACGTTGATGACCTTCTCAAAATCAAAGGATTCGGCAAGTCCGCGGTGGATAATATACGGGGCTTTGTGTCCATAGGGGAATGATCCGATATGCCCCTTTTGTACGTCAGCGCCGCCTGGCTGGCCGGTATACTGGCCGGCTCGATATTTTCCTTCCCCGCCTGGCT